>JAGBAZ010000025.1 GCA_018110905.1 Oscillospiraceae bacterium | reverse complement strand
CGGTATAAGTGCTCCAGTTGCTGAATTTTGCATACCATTCAATAAAGTTTCCTCTGCCGGTGTTCTTTACATTGTAAAGACCGTTTTCAAGAGGAACAAGTTCCCAGTCATCGTGAGCAGCGCCGAGATTCATGGAAGAATAGCTGTCTGCCATACCGATGTTCTGGCCGCCGTTTGCAAAGCTGAAAGTGCCGTCATCGTTTGCGATAACAGTCCAGATTTCAGTTTCACCGTAGCCGGAAAGGACTTCGCCGTTAAGAACAACGTCAACACCTACGTTGTAGTTGCCGGTTTTCTGTGCGGAAAGAGCTTTTCCGTATGCAGGAGCATAGATAACTACTTTGTCGCCGTCTTTGATGGAACCAGCGGGTTCTTCGGGTGCGGGTTCTTCGGGTACAGGATCTTCAGAACCGCCGGAAGAACTGTTGAGTTTGTAAATTGCAACGTCCTGCTGTCCGTTTCCGTAAGCAGCAAAGATAGGACTTCCGTTGTTGGGATTAAAACGCAGCCAGTTGTGGGTGTTTTCACCCTGCGATTTAATAGTTGCAACACCGGAATTTGCAATTTCGATTTTCCAAGCACCGTTATCATCTTTTGCAGCATTGGATCTGAGATAGTTTTTGCTTGAAGATGCGGAATAAAGATATCCTGCATCTGTTTTGAAAGCAAAAGTACCTCCGACAGTGCCTTCTTCAAGGGTGATTACCTGAACGCTGTCGGTCAAAGTAACAACTTTTCCATTTGCTGTTACTTCTGCGGCAGCTCTGTTATTGTTTTTCTGGTCAGTGCTTAATGCGTAAGTACCGTCAGAGTTTACAATAACGATCTGGTCGCCTGCTGAAAGATCAGCGGCATTGGTTACAAGTGTTGCTGTGTCACCTTCGGCCGCAAAAACGGGGACAGGGAACATGGTAACGACCATAAGGATCGCCAGCATTGCAGACAAAAGTCTGCTTTTCTTGCTTGTCTTCATTTTTTTCCTTCCTTTCATAAACTTTTTCAAAAAAATTGAAAACGTTTTACGAAATTTTGCGGAGCGACCCGCAAAACATCTATTATATATTAACATATATATAGTAAGATTTTCCAGCAATAGTTTTGTTATTTTTTATATTCGGCATTTTGCACTATAATACATTTTAATTTTTATACCGCTTGACATATTCTTTTTAAATTGTTATCCTTATTTTCATAAAACTTTACAAAACAGCGGTTTTAAATTGAAAGGATTTTACCAATGAAAAGAAACAGCTTTTCTTTCCGGCAATGGTTTTTAAAAAACAGGAACACAGCGATCCTTCTTCTTATCTGCGGAGCTATTTTTTTGGCAGGATATTATTTTGCTTCTCCGGAAAGGGAAGAAGATCTTTCAGCTTTGGAATATTCAGAATATGAAAAAGCAAAAATAACTAAAGTGCTTATGGATTCCACCGAACAGGACGAAAAATCCGATGGGGGATGGCGCGGAGAACAGCTTCTGATTGCAGAAGTACTTACCGGGCAATATAAAGGCGAAACTTTGCAGGTTTCAAACTTTGTCGGTCCGCTTTACGGAGTTCCGCTGTATGAAGGAGACGGAGCTGTTCTTATAATTTCAACTTTTTCGGACGGGCTTCATACCGCAACGGTTTATGAATTTGACCGTGCAGCGGCACTTGCTGTTGTAATAATTCTTTTCATTCTGGCAACGGTGCTCATCGGCGGAAAAACCGGAGCAAAATCTGTTGCAGGTCTTGCAATAACTCTTGCAACGCTGTTCCTTATTCTTCTTCCGGCTCTTATGAAAGGCGCTCCTACTCTTCCGACGGTTTTTGCTGTTTGCGCATATATTGCGGTTGTAAGCCTTGCAATTCTCGGCGGAGTTCAGAAAAAAACGGTCTGTGCGATGTTCGGTACTGTTTCGGGAACAGCCCTTGCAATGATATTCGGGCTTTTTGCCCAGGGAATCGCAAGGATAGACGGCCTTCGCGTTCCGGATGTTGAACCACTTTTACAGCTCAGACAAACCGGAACGCCAATCGGACTTTCCGGACTTCTTGTCGGGGGAATCATCATAAGTGCGCTTGGTGCGGTTATGGACGTCACAATGGGAATTTCTTCTTCTCTTTTTGAGGTAAGTGCGGCAAACCCGGAACTTGGGGAAAAAGAACTTTTCCGTTCCGGAATGAATATCGGACACGATATGGTCGGAACCATGACGAATACCCTTATCCTTGCTTTTCTCGGAAGCAGTTTTGTATTGATCCTTTATCTTTATTCAATCGGCCTTTCGGCACACCAGCTGATAAGTTCGTCTTATCTTTCGATTGAAGTGATAAGCGGAATTTCAAGCAGTATCGGAGTTATACTTTCGATACCGATAACAGCTTTTATAAGCGCAAAAGTTTTTTCGAAAAAATGAATTTTTAAATAATAAAAAAGAGTCCGGAAAATTCCGGACTCTTTTTTAGGCTGGAAACATCAGCCGATGCTGATTACTCTGAATTTTGCGGTATCACCGCTGGGAAGAACAGCTTCGGCAATTTCACCGACTTTTTTACCGATAAGAGCTTTGCCGACAGGGGATTCATCGGAAATTTTTCCGAGATCAAGGTCAGCTTCGGTTGAACCAACGATGGTGTATTCAAGTTCTTCTTCAAATTCTTCGTCATAAACTTTTACAAAAGAACCAAGAGAAACAACGTCGGTAACAAGTTCGCTTTCATCAAGAATAACAACGTTTTTAAGCATTACTTCAAGATCTGCTATTCTTGCTTCAACAATTGCCTGTTCGTTTTTTGCTTCATCATATTCACTGTTTTCGGAAAGGTCGCCGTAACCGCGAGCTACGCGGATTTTTTCGGAAACTTCTTTTCTGCGAACAGTTTTGAGCATTTCAAGTTCTTCTTCAAGAGCTTTAAGACCGCTTGCAGTTACAACTACTTTTTTATCCATTTTTAAAATACCCTCCTTAGGGAATCACAATGTTTCAATTATATTCGTGCCAAGACAAAAAGTCAAGGAAAATAATGTCGCGAATCACCCTTCGGAAGAAGAATTTTCGGAAGAGTTTTCTTCGGTCTCTGTTATGGGGGCAACGGAAGATGCGGCAACTTCAATTGCTTTGAAAAGCTGGGAATCCATTGCCGGATCAAGAAGGGAAAGATCGGTGAAGTTCAAAGTTGTGTAATCAAACGCAACAATGTGGTCGGGTGTTATACCAACACTTTCCCATGCCGTTTTGGAATTTGCAAGATAATATTTTCCAACAGTGAGCTGAATTGCAGAACCGTCGTCAAGTCTGTAAATTTCCTGAAGGGAACCGAAACCGTCAGTCTGGGAACCGACGATGCTTGCGATTCCGAAATCGCGAAGTCCGCCGGCAAAAAATTCGGCGGCTCCGGAAGTGATTTCGTTTACGAGAACAACAACAGGAATAACAGTGTCGCGGGAATTGGAAGAATAAAGTACCTCGCTGGAACCGTTACTGTATTCGATGTAAAGAATATCGCCGGAAGCTGCAAATTTGTCGATCATTTCTGCAGCTGCGGAAACAAGACCGGTGCTTACGGAACGAACGTCAAAAATAAAAGCTGTTGCACCGGACGAAATTGCTTTTTCAACCGCTTTGCTGAACTGGTCAGGTGTTCCTTCGGAAAAATCGTTTATTCTTAAATAATGATAATTATCAAAAACAGTGGAATAAACAGTGGTGGGAACAAGAACACGTCTGGTGATCTCCATTTCGGTATCTTCGCTGTCACGTCGGACAGTAAGAGTAACTTTTGTTCCCGCTTCACCGGTAAGAAGAGCTTCTGCCTGCGGATAAGTTTCCGAAGTAAGGTTGATGTCATCAACTTTGATGATAAGGTCGCCGGGAATGATTCCTGCGGAAGCGGCGGTGGAAGTTTCGTAAACATTGTCTACAAGCATATAACCGTCGCTGTCCATGGAAACAGAAATTCCGACACCGGAAACGGTTTTTCCCGAAGCTTCAACAAATGCCGCATATTCTGCAGGGTTCATATATTTTGCATAGGGGTCGTTGATTCCGGAAAGATAACCTTTTGCAACAGAGTCCATGAGAACAGATTCATCAATATCTTCGTTGTGGTTATAACGGACATAGTTATCTATTTCCGTAAATTTTGCATACATATTTTCGCGTTCGGTAATGCTGCTTACTTTCTCATTAAAATTATTAAGAGCAAGCACCATTGTTAAAGTAAAGGTTATTGCAATTGCAATAAGAATAAGAGTAACAGCAGTACCTAAACTGATTTTTTTACCCATATTTTTCTCCTTGGTAAAGAATTAGGTAACATAGGAAATCGGGTTGACCGCTTTTCCGTCGGTACGAACTTCAAAATGAAGATGCGCGCCGGTGCTCCAACCGGTGTTGCCGACTTTTCCTATCTGTTCACCCATAACAACAATGTCGCCGACTTTTACGTCGATTGCACTGAGGTGGGCATAAAGAGTTGTAATGCCGCCGCCGTGGTCAACGATTACATATGTACCGTATCCATAGGAATAACCGTTGTAAGGGCAGATTTTGGTATGAACAACTGTTCCGGTGTTTGCAGCAACAACGGGAGCACCATGAACGCCTGAACCGGTGATATCGATTCCGGTATGGAAGTCTGTGTTGTTGAAACGCCAACCGTAATAACTGGATATTTTGGAATATCCGGGAACAGGCCACATCATTTCACCGCCGACGTAAGCTTCATTGGAAGTATTAAGGTTTTTATAAATATCAAGAAGTTCTGCCTGGATCTGTTTTTGCATTGCAGAAAGTTCTTCGTAGTTTGCCTCATATTCCTTTTGCATCGCGGCAAGGTCCTGAATAGAGTTTTTTGCTTCTTTAAGCTGTTTTTCAAGTTCTTCCTGCTCTTTTTCAAGAGCGGCTTTTTCCTCTTCAAGGGCAGCTTTTTCAGCTTCGAGAACAACTTTTTCTTCTTCAAGTTTAACAAGTTCGTCGCGGAGTTCGGCAACAATCTCCTTATCATGCGCAGCGATTCTTTCGAGATATTCGCTTCTGGTAAGGAATTCGGAAATACTGCCGGAAGAAAGAAGCATTATAAGGGAATTTGCACTGTCGGAATATCCGCCGGTCATGTAAATTGCTTTAACCCTGTCGCGGAAAAGCTGAAGAGTGTCTTCAATATCTTTTTCCTTGGCGGAAATTTCCTGTTTTTTGTTAAATATATATTTGTTGGTAAGTTCGATTTTTTCAAGACCGACTTCTATTGCTTTCTGGGTGATGCTTATTTTCTCATCAATACTGTTAGCAATGGCCTGCTGTTTCTTTTTGTCGTCTTTAATGCTGGAAATTTTGTTGTTATATTCCTGCATTTCCTGCTGGATTTTGATCTGTTCTCCCTGAAGATCGGAAATCTGGTTGCGATATTCTTCTTCGTTGGGGTCGGAAGATGTTTCAAGTTCTTCTGCTGAAGAATTTTCGTCACCTACATTTGCAAAAACCAAGGGGGAAGAAATAACCATTAAAGCACATAAACAGAAACAAAGAACAGAAACGAGAAATCGTTTAAAGCTTTTTTCAGTCATAGCAGCCTCCGTGAATCAAACTTTAAGATGTTTGCCGATAAAAGCAACGCATCCGAAAAGACCGATGAAAGCTCCGCCGCCGATAAATCCGATAAGAAGATAATCGGAAAGGACGGAAAAAGGAACAAGGTCGGAAATAATCTGGCTGAACCAGGTTGCAGATTGGGAAGAAACCCATTTTACAAGATAATCATACGCAAAATAAATAATCCCGTAAGAAATTGCGCCGGAAATAACACCAAGGCTTATTCCTTCGACAATAAAAGGAAGACGGATAAAACCGTTGGTTGCGCCGACATATTTCATGATATTTACTTCACGCCTTCTGCTGAAAACGGTGATTTTTATTGTGTTTCCAATAATCATAAGGGAAACGACAATAAGCAGACCGATGATGATGGTTCCGCCGACATATGCCATATTTTTTACACCGGTTATTACTTCCGCAACTTCGGTAAGAGCAGAAACGGAATCCACTCCGAGAAGAGCTTCTATATGCATAACAGTGTTTTCAAGATCGGAAACATCGTCAAAAGTAATGCGGAAAGAATCGGGAAGATTGTTTTCCTTTGCGTAGGCTTCGAAAAGCATTCCGTCGTCGCCCATGGATTCCATCATTGCATGAAGGGCATCTTCTTTTGAAATGAATTCGATGGTTGCAACTTTGCCTGTGGCAATAAGTCCGTCGCGGACTTCTTCAACGGCAGCATCATCAAGGCCGTCCTCAAGATAAACAATGGCTTCGCTCTGGTCTTCAACTGCGTCAACAATGCTGGAAACATTTACGGAAAGAAGAGCCGCCGCACCGATGAGGAGCATACATGAAACAAGAACGCCTATGGAAGCAAGGGACATAAGCCGGTTGTTCCAAAGGTTTTTAAAACCCTGGTTGACAAGATAAAAGAAACTGTTCAGCATAAATTCGCCTCCGTTTCTTCGGTGTCGCGGATAACGCGTCCTTTGTCAATGGTGATAACGCGATGATTGAACTTTTCAACAAGATCGTGTTCATGGGTTACCATTACAATGGTTACGCCAAGCTTGTTGATTTCATTGAGAAGATCGACAATTTCAAAGGAAAGTTCAGGGTCGATGTTTCCGGTGGGTTCATCAGCAATTATAAGAGAAGGGGAGTTTACAAGGGCGCGCGCAAGAGCAACACGCTGCTGTTCGCCGCCGGAAAGTTCTTCGGGTTTGCATTTCATTTTGGAAGCAAGTCCGACAAGATTGAGCATATAAGGAACTTTTCGTTTGATTTCTTTAGGACGTACATTTGTAACGCGGAGCGCAAAAGCAACGTTGTCATAAGCGGTCATGTTAGGTATAAGGCGGAAATCCTGAAAAACGATTCCGATGGAACGGCGGAATTTCGGGATTTTATATCTTGCCATTTTACCAAGGTTTTTACCGTTTACTTTAACAATACCGGAGTTTGCGGTTTCTTCACGAAGCATAAGTTTGATAAGGGTGGATTTTCCTGCGCCGGAAGAACCAACGATGAAAACAAATTCGCCGTCTTCGATCCTAAGGTTTACGTTATCAAGTGCAACGGTTCCGTTGTGATATTTTTTGGTAACATTCTGAAATTCTATCAATGCTGTACCTCGCTGTAAAACGGAATTTTATTTTAGTATTTTACGGGATTTGCAGAAAGATATTTTTTGACCATAAGTGCAACCTTGAAAATGATTGCATGGTCAAACTCACGAAGATCAAGGCCGGTGAGCTTTTTGATTTTTTCAAGACGGTAAACAAGAGTGTTTCTGTGAACAAAAAGCTTGCGGCTGGTTTCGGAAACGTTAAGGTTGTTTTCAAAGAATTTCTGAATGGTGAAAAGGGTTTCCTGGTCAAGGCTTTCAATGGAACCTCTTTTGAAAACTTCTTTAAGGAACATTTCACTTACAGTGGTGGGAAGCTGATAAATAAGTCTTGCAATACCAAGATTATCGTAGCTTACGATGGATTTATCGGTATCAAAAACTTTTCCGACTTCAAGTGCGACCTGTGCTTCTTTAAAGCTTTTTGCAAGATCTTTGATTCCGGTTGCAGCGGTTCCGATACCAACGTTTACTCTGGTAAAGAATTCGCTGCCAAGGGTATCGACAATGGAGCGTGCAAGTTTTTCAAGATCGGAACTTTCAATGCCGGGTCTGATTTCTTTAACAAGAACAACGTCAGATTCACTTACACTGAAAACAAAATCCTTGGTTTTATCCGGGAAAAGATTTTGAACGATATCGAAAACGGAAATATCGTTTACGGTAAGAACACGGATAAAAAGAACAACCCTTGAAACATCGGTGGGGAAGCGAAGCTCCCTTGCTTTGATATAAATATCGCCGGGAAGGATGTTATCAAGAATAACGTTTTTGATAAAATTTGCGCGGTCGTATTTTTCATCATAATATTGTTTGATTCCGGCAAGAGAAACTGCCATAAGAGAGCAGAACTGGGAAGCAAGTTCGTCTGTTCCTGCAACAAAAACCGCGAATTCGGGTTTTTCGTCGGAACCGAAAGTTTTGTATGTAAAACCGTCGCGAACGTGGCATTCTTCTGTGGAACCGTAATCGGTTACAAGAAAGTCGTTTCTTTCGCCGGTGCGTGCAAGGTCGCTGCAGGCAACAACGGATGCACAATCATCAACAACGCCGACAGTACGACCGATACTGTCATGCATCTGGTGTATTATACCCTGAAATAATCTGTTTGACATTAGTACCCCTCTTTCAATAGAACATGTTTTGAAAATGTCCAACATATATTTTAAATGATTTATAATATTTTTTCAATACATTTTAGTAAAAATTTCATAAAAATTCATATTTGTTTTTATGCCTCTTTACCAGTTAAGCGGTGTTTTTGCATAAAATGGTGGAAAATCATTTGTGCAAAACGTTATTTTTTTGAAAAAATTCCATTTCGGCTTAAAAAACAAAGCCCGTGCTTAAAAAAGCCGGGCTTTTGTGCAAAATAATGGAAATTAAATCACAGAACTATCACGGTATGAAAACAGTCTTTTCCTCGTCCGCATCAAAAATCGTTTCGGAATCTTCTTCAAAGCGTATCACAGAAAGCCGATGCGGGCTGAATTCACCAATATAATCTTCTGTTTCTTTCCCTTGAATTTCGTCTGTAAAACGATTTTGCTTTATGTTTTTCATAAAATCACCTCTGTGCTATTCTATGAAAAACTTTTTGAAAAAAGCATCAAATCAAAGGGTATGATAAAAAAGAACGATATCTTCATAATGTCCGTCTTTCATATGAAATCCGCCGGGGATGGTGCCAAGCCGAACAAAACCAAGTTTTTCGTAAAGATGAAGGGCAGGGTGGTTTGCGGCAACAACCGCGTTGAACTGCATAATCTTAAAACCAAGTTCCGCCGCTTTTTTCAAGGAATGGCTCACAAGGGCTTCGCCGAAATGTTTTCCGCGATAGTCGGTCCTTACAGCATAGCTTGCGTTGGCAATGTGTCCGCATCTTCCTATGTTGTTTGGGTGAAGGATATAAAGTCCTGCCATTTCTCCGGTTTCGGTATCAAATGCGATTCCGGTAAAATCCTGTGCTGCAAAAAATTTTTCAGCTTCCTTCGGAGAAAGTGTTTCCAGCTGGGGAAAAGCAACGCCGTCTTCCACAACTTTGTTCCAGATTGCGGCGGCATCTTTGGCATCGTCTTTCAAAAACTCTCTTATATATACCATTTTATAAAAAACCTCCGGAAAATTATAGTTTCATTTTAACATATATTTTTTGAAAGGTATATGATTCGACTAAAAAAAATCCATGAAAATAATATAATTTTTTTGGAAGGGGGAAAACGGTTGGTTGTAATTTATGTGGATATTCTCATTGTAATAAATCTTGCGGTGGATTATCTTCTGCTTTTTGGGACGGCAAGACTTGCAGGAACGCAGTTTATCCGAAAAAAAGGGTTTTTAGGAGCGTTGACAGGCGCGGTATATTCGCTCGTTATCTTTTTGGATATATCCCGTTTGTTTTTTGCTTTAACAAAGTTTGCGGTTTCAGCAATAATGGTGGCGGTAACCTTTGGAAAAAGAAAAGCGCTGGATTTTATTCGCCTTTTGCTGCTTTTCTACATATGCGGTTTTCTGTTTTCGGGATTTATGATGCTGGTAAATTCAATTGTTCATGCAGATTCCTTTTTTGTAAAGGGCGGGATTGTTTATTTTGAATTTTCCGCAATCGGAATAGTGCTTTCCGGAACGGCGGCTTTTTTAATTACAGAAGTTTGCAGAAGGATTTTCAGAAGAGGAGAACCGGAAGGGATTTTTATTGCAAAAGTTTTTTTCAATGGGAAACACACCGTGCTCAAATGTTTTTTGGATACCGGAAATTCGCTTTGCGATCCGCTGAGCGGAACACCCGTTGCAGTAACATCTTTAAAATCGCTGGGTAAAATATTGCCGGAGAAAATGTTTTTTGCAATAAAAGAAAACAGCTTGAGCACGGAATATAAACTTAGGATGATACCATGCAAAACTGTTTCCGGATCGGTGCTCATTTTGGCATTCAGGCCGGAAAAAATAATTTTTGAAAACGAAAAAGGCGAGTTTGAAGCTGAAGATATCATGGTTGGCGTTTCGGAAAACGCACCGGAGGAAACACTTATAATTGGAAACGATTTGATTTTGAAAGAAGTAACCGGGGGTGAGCAAAATGAAAATATATAACGAAATCAAGCTTGTAATGAAAACAATTTTTTTGAAAATTTTAAGTAAAAATTTGTTTTACATAAACGGTCCGGATAACCTTCCGCCGCCTCTTACTAAGCATGAAGAAGAAAAAGCATTCGAACTTTTGGAAAAAGGTGAACCCGAAGGTAAAAATATGCTTATTGAACATAATCTTCGGCTGGTTGTTTATATCGCAAAAAAGTTTGAATCAACCGGAATAGGAATTGAAGATCTTGTTTCGATCGGAACAATCGGTCTTATAAAAGCGGTAAACACTTTTGAACCTTGTAAAGGTATAAAACTTGCCACATATGCTTCGAGATGCATAGAAAACGAAATACTTATGTTTATCCGCAAAACGCAGCCTCAGAAGAATGAGGTTTCCATAGATGAACCTCTTAATGTGGATTGGGACGGCAATGAACTATTGCTTTCGGATGTTCTCGGAACGGAAAACGACGTGGTAAACAAAGGAATCGAGCAGGACGCGGAAAGAGCAGTGCTGAATGATGCAGTTGACCGACTTTGCGAAAGGGAAAATAAAATAATGGTGCTCCGTTTCGGCTTGAAAGGCGAAACGGAGCACACACAAAAGGAAGTTGCCGATATGATCGGAATAAGTCAATCCTATATTTCACGTCTTGAAAAAAAGATTATTTCCAAGCTTAAAAGGGAACTTGAAAAAACGGCCATGTTCTGATCACGGGTTAAGCTGCCATATCATAAAATTAAGGTAACCGGCAAAACATACCCAGGCAAAATAGGGGAGTAAAAGACAACCGGCGGCTTTGCGGATACGGTAAAACTTAACCATCGTAATACCGATGAGCACAAGAAGAATAATAAGCCAGATAAATGCAGCAAAATATTCCCGGAAGTTGAAAAAGATAAGCGTCCAGCAGAAATTGAAAACAAGCTGCGCGCCGTAAAATAAAAGAGCCGAATCAAGTTTTCTTCCGTTTGAGCACCATACCAAAGCCGCGGCAATTCCCATGAGCACGAAGAGAATACTCCAAACTATCGGAAAAAGTTCTCCGGGAGGGGAAAGGGGCGGGCGATTTATCGCCGAATAAATGGGCATACTGTCTTTTGTAAGGAAGGCGGAAAGACCGCCGATCCCCAAAGCAAGGGCAACCGAAAAAATATATGGGACAAATTTTTTAAACATAAAAACACCTCCGAAAAAATTATACGGAAATAATCAGCGGTTTATACACAGAAAGGGATTTCTATGTTCGGGAAGAAAAAAGATAAAAATAAAATAATAATTCCGGTTTTTGAAACAAATCCTATTGCAGAAGGTGAAAAAGGAACGGAAAAAACTCTTGAAGATGCGGTGGAAATGGCCAAAAAATGGGTCGATGAAAACAAACTATGACGAAAAAGCTCTGTTTTTGATAAAAAACAGGGCTTTTTAATATTTATTATAAAAAAATATGTCGCATAAGCAGATTTTGTGCTATAATATATCTGTCTAGTTGTATATAACTGGAAGGAGTGAAAAGAATGGACGAAATCTGCAAACAAATACGCAGAATGACAGTTGAATGTATCGGAAGCATCGGAAGCGGACACATCGGTGGTTCAATGTCGATTGCCGAACTTATGAAGGTGCTTTATTTTGACAAGATGAATGTCGATCCCGCCAATCCCAAAATGGAAGGCCGCGACAGACTTGTTGTTTCCAAAGGCCATGCAGGCCCGGTTGTTTATGCAACCCTTGCTCTCAAAGGATTTTTCCCCAAAGAATGGCTCTATACCCTCAACAAATTCGGAACCAATCTTCCAAGCCATTGCGATATGAACAAAACTCCCGGTGTTGATATGACCGCCGGCTCCCTCGGCCAGGGCTTTTCCTGTGCGGTTGGTATTGCAATCGGTTCAAAAATCAAAAAAGACGGCGCAACCATTTATACCATAATCGGTGACGGCGAATCCCAGGAAGGACAGATCTGGGAAGCCGCAATGCTCGCTGCAAGCAAAAAAGTCGATAACCTTATCGGTTTTACCGATTATAACGGAATGCAGCTCGACGGTAACGTGGAGGATATCAACTCTCTCGGAAACCTCAAATCCAAATGGAAAGCCTTCGGTTGGTACACCCAGGAGATCGACGGCCACGACTGCGAAGCAATTTCCACTGCGATCGACCGTGCAAAGGCTAAAAAAGGTCAGCCTTCCATGATCATTCTGAAGACTGTAAAAGGCAAAGGCATCAGCTTTGTTGAAGCTGCCGGTTATAAATCCCACAGCATGAGCATGAATAAAGAAAACGTAGAAGCCGCACTTGCGGAACTTCAGTGAAAGGGAGGCGGATTTTGTTATGATGATGAGAGAAGCTTTCGGAAGCACTATCGCTGAACTTATGAGAAAAGATGAACGCATCTGCGTTCTTGATGCTGACCTTGCAAACTGCAACGGAACCGCAGGTCTTCGCAATGAATTTCCGGAAAGGGCCTTTGATGTAGGTATTGCAGAGCAGAACATGGCTTCCGTTGCTGCAGGACTTTCTTCCTATGGATTCGTTCCGTTTATTTCTTCTTTCACTCCTTTTGCAACAAGAAGAATTTGCGACCAGATAGCAATTTCCATTGCTTACGCAAAACAAAACGTAAAAATCGTCGGTTCCGACCCGGGAATTTCCGCGCAGCTCAACGGCGGTACCCATATGAGTATGGAAGATATCGGTGTTCTCCGTTCCATTCCGACAATGGTTATTTTTGAACCCGCCGATAACGAACAGATGATCCAGGCTCTTCCTCAGATCGTTGATTACAACGGTCCTGTTTATATTCGTATGTTCAGAAAAGAATGCCCGGATATTTTCGGAAAAGACTATAAATTCGATCTTTTCAAAGCTGATAAGATCAAAGAGGGAAAAGATATTACCATTTTTGCAACCGGAATTATGGTAAAAACTTCTCTTGATGCTGCCGAAAAACTCAAAGCGGAAGGTATCGATGCAGAAGTTATTAACGTACATACCATTAAACCCATTGATGCAGAAGCAGTTATCGAATCCCTCAAAAAGACAAAATGCGCCGTTGTTGCGGAAAACCACAACGTAATCGGCGGTCTTTTCTCCGCGGTTTCCGAAGTTGCGGTCCAGAATTGCCCAGCAACTATCATTCCCGTAGGCGTAAAAGATGTTTTCGGTGAAGTAGGAAAACTCGGAGAACTTGCCGAAAAATTTGAAATGACCGAAAAAGACGTTATCGAAGCGGCAAAAAAAGCTTTTGCCGCAAAATAATAGAAAGGCAAAGATCCAATGAAAAAGAAAGCAAAAAAACCACTTTTTGATCCAAGACTTCCCGGTGCAAAAATGATTTTCTACGGCGCAATCCTTCTTATGATCGCCGGAGGAATCAACGCGTTTTTCTCCTGGGTATTTGTAGTCGGAACTTATCTCGGGGCGGCACAGGTGGGCGACGTTTTTGGTTCCGCAATTGTAACCTGCCTTATGGTCGCAGTTGCGTTCATTGTTGCCGTTGACGGAATCAACCACCGCAACCACCCCAGCAAAGCAAGGGGCATAGTTGTAAAAGCAATCTGTGCTTTTGTAATTGCCGTTGCGTTTATGCTCCAGTTCAGCAATTTTGATGAAGAGTTCTGGGGAGTAGTTGCTGCGGGTATAACAATGGGCGGTTCCGCAGTTATGGCTATCGGCGCATTTAAAAATGCAAAAATGGCCGGCGGCAAAAAATAATTGAATCAAAACATAAAAAACGCAGGTCATTGACCTGCGTTTTTTATTTCTTCATATATTTTTTCGGAAACCGGGAGAAATTCTTCCGGTTTTATTTTTAGCACTTTTCGGTCATAACTCAAAATGCCGTTGGTTTCGTCTTCAACGTCCGAAACCTGGGTATAAATTGCGGCGCAAAGTCCGTTTTTGACCGCCGGAATTATATCATGCTCATAAAGTTCTATAACACCGGAAACAAGTTCTTCACGGCTTTTGAATTTTTTGTAACCGTATTCGTTGTCGGGATTGAAAACATGGTCTTTTGGGGCAAATGCATATCCGCCGAATTCCGTAAGGACAAAAGGAAGTTTGCTTTTTTTCATTTTGAACGGCTTGAAATAGCAATGTTCGCTTTCAACGTCGCTTTCGCCGCCTTTGAACCAGCCGGAAGTTGAACCGATAAATCTGCTGTCATCAAGTTCCTTCATTTTATGATAAGCAGATGTGCTGTCAAACTGGCCCCATCCTTCGTTGAAAATTGTCCAGTAACAGATGCACGGATGATTTTTGAGCTGCTCAACTGTCTGTTCCATTGCTTCAAGGAAAGCTTTTCTTGTTTTGGGGTCACGGTGAAGCTTTTTGTCATTCCTGCGTTTGAATCCAA
Organism: Oscillospiraceae bacterium; assembly: GCA_018110905.1. Taxonomy (GTDB): domain Bacteria; phylum Bacillota; class Clostridia; order Oscillospirales; family Ruminococcaceae; genus UMGS1668. The sequence continues at coordinate 29,578 of JAGBAZ010000025.1, read as the reverse complement.
CGGTCGGAAGAGCAGTATCACGGAAAAAGCTGTAATCGCCGTTGTTTATCATATCCTGGAAAACGATCATTCCAAGTCTGTCGCAGTCATAATAAAACTGCTCCGGCTCAATTTTGATATGTTTTCTGAGAGTGTTGAAACCAAGGGATTTTGCCGCAAGAATGTCTTTTTCATAAGATTCCGGAGAGGCGGGGGTAAATATTCCGTCGCTCCAGTAGCCTTGGTCAAGAAGCCCATGGAAAAAATAAGGTTTTCCGTTAAGACAAAGACGCTTTACTCCGCCGAATTCCTCGATGGAAAGGGTGCGGAGAGCAAAATATGTTTCGATTTTATCTTCGCCGGCACAGATTTCGCATTCATAAAGGTAGGGATGTTTCGGCGACCAGATTTTAGGGCTTTTTATTTCGATTCTTGCTTTTCCTTCGGAAAAACTCTCTTTAATGGTCTTTTTCGAGGTTTTTACAGAAATTGTTCCTTCGGAAATACCCTCGATTGAAAATTCTGCAAAATCTTTTCCGGTTTTAATATTGACAGAAGTTATATATTCTTCCGGAACGGATTCTATCCAGACCGTCTGCCAGATTCCTGAAACGGGAGTGTACCACATTCCGCCGCGGTTTGCGCTTTGTTTTCCGTAGGGAAGAACAAAAGAACTCATATTGTCTTTTGCTTTTACAACAAGAATGTTTTCTTCTTTCAGCAAACCGGTTATATCGAATGAAAAATGTTCATAACCGCCTTTGTGTTCGCCGATTATTTTTCCGTTTAACCAAACTTCTGCAAACTGATCCACAGCTCCGAAATGAAGAATAACTTTTCCGCGGTTGAAATTTTCCGGAAGAGTAAAAGTCCTTCTGTAAAACAGATAATCGCTTTCGGGAATTTCTCTGTGCAGACCGGAAAGAAGCGATTGGGGAGGAAAGGGAACGATTATTTTTTCGCCGAAGAAACCGGGAACGGCACTGTTTCTGGCGGTGCAGAATTCCCATTCTCCGTTAAGACAGAAAAAAGAATCTCTTTTCATCTGTGGGCGGGGATATGTGCTCCAAGGCGTTCCGGAAAGTTTTTCGCCTTCTTCTGTATATAAATCAGCAAAGTTTTCCTTTTTCATTTTTCCTCCTGCTGCAAGTTTATCCATTAAAATCAATAATAAAAAAATCCCGCAGCCTTTCGACTGCGGGATTTTGGTCTGAGTGACGGGACTTGAACCCACGGCCTCTACCACCCCAAAATGATTAGTTTTGCAACATTTGCTCCAAAACACAACATATTGCAAGGGGGTAAAGGGGGCTTGCCCCCTTTATTCAGCAGTAGCACCGCTAATGCTGACCGCCTTGTGATATGGTCGAGCGGTTTGCGAAAAGTACCGGAACGGCATAATTCGCCTTATTAGCAATGCACCACGATAGGTTAGCACCCAAATATAGTTAGACGCAGTCTGTTATAGAAAACGGCACAGATCCTCGAAGCATGAGAGGTTCTGCTGCCGTTTTTTTATTAGAGGTTTTCTATTTCTTTTTTTATTTCATTTAATTGATTTTGCATATTATCCACTTTTGCTTTGATATCTTCTCTGTTGCTTTCGGTTGTTTCCTCTTTTGGTTTCTCGCTTGAATATCTTCCAAAACGATTATCGGTTAATTTGCAAATATAATCCATAGAAACATCATACAAAATGGCAAGTCTTGTTAATACTTCTGCATTAGGCTCTGTTCTTTCTGCTTCGTATCCTGCATAAGTTGTGCGATTTATTTTTATTTTTTTAGCCACGTCTTCTTGTGTGAAATCTTTTTCGGTTCTTAATTCTTTAAGTCTATCAGCAATCATTTTTTTGCGCTCTTTAAATTCTTTGTTGTATTCTAACCCGGTTTCTAAACTTTTATTATAGGTTTCTTTAAATGCTTCGATTATACTGTTCTGCTTTTCCATTTTATCACTCCCTATGCACAAGTATATACTATTTTGACAAGAAATGCAACAAAATTTGTTTATAATGCTGAAATTTGCAGAATATCCACAAATTGTAGAATTTCACTTGAAATATAGCAAATTTAATGATATTATTATGTTACAAAATGTAGAACTATTCTACAAATCGTGTAAATTGGAGCTGATTTCATGAAAAACTGTTATCTGTTAATTGATGAATACTACACAATAGATGGTGATGTTATTTCAATATGTTCAATTAAAGGTGGGTTTGCTGTCCGCATACATAACAGATTTTGTTATTCAAATCCTGCGCTTAATATGTGCAGAGAGTTTGTATATACCTACATTGTAACAGAAGCAAAAAATATTCTTTGAAAGGGGTTATTTTATGTACAATGTCAAAGTCACACTTCCTTGTAAAGTAGAGGAAAATACGCATTTTCTTGTTTATTATGAACTTCCAGAGGGAGTAGGTTTCTCAGGCTTCTATGCTTCCGATAAAGCAGAGTTCATAGATAATTTTTCGAGATGTTTTGCGAACCTTCCGGAAGAAGCTATCAATTATGACCTTTACCAATATGTTCCAGTACAGTTTACGGAAATTGATAGAACTGTTTGTGAGCTATCCGTTACGCCATAATCTTCCATATTATAACCGCCCTATGCGCGGATAAATACCGCGCAGGGGTGGTTGCTCCATACTTGACTAACTAACACATCTGGGAAATAAATATCTTCTCTTATGGCTTACGCCTCTCTCTCTGTATATTGTGAGGTGCTTTCTTATGCCTTTAGTCGATACTAAATATAAATATAATCAAGCTGTTGTAAAACTGTTTGGATATGGTGATTATAAAAAAATAAAAATTACAACAATGCGTTGTTTGAGAACCGCAGGTATCGAAGACGATAGCGAAGTTAAAGCAATACGCGGAACTGTAAATGATGAAAAAATAGAGGAAAGTATTATAAGAAGTAAAAACACAGTTTTCGAACTCGCTTTTTGTAATCCTTGGGAACTATTTTTCACAGCAACATTAGATGAAAATAAAGTTATAAAAAATCGCTCCGACTTGGACAAGTTTAGAAAAGAAATTAAAGATTTTTTCAAGTATATGCGTAAAAAATACGGCTTAAAAGATTTGGCTTATCTGCTGATACCGGAACATCACGAAGATAATGAAAATTGGCATATGCACGGTTTAATTCACGGTCTGCCAGTTGAATTGTTACATCAATTTAAAATCGGTGATGTTATGGGTAAAAAGATAGCTGAAAAGGTAAAAAAAGGTGAAGTCGTTTATAACTGGCTTGATTATTATAATAAGTTTGGTTTTTGTGATTTGGAACCTATTAAAAATCACGAGGCGGTTTCAAAATATATCACAAAGTACATAACAAAAAGTATGAATTCGGGTGTTACTGAACTTAATAAAAATACTTATTTTCACTCACTTGGATTAAAAAAAGCTGAAATAATAAAAAGGGGTTTTCCGCTTGTTGATTTTGAGCCATCTTTTCAAAATGATTATTGTTCTATAGCTTGGCTCGACTACTCAAAAGAAAATGAAGAACTGGTTAAGGGTGCTATATTTTAAGGTGTTGAAATGAAAACAGCAGATTTTTTTACTGAATGGCTTGCAGATGAAAAAGCAGAATTGAAGCTTTCTACATACGAAGCTATGACAAATTATATAAATAGCCATATTATACCGTGGTTTTCCGTAAATGCTCCGATACTGGAAAATATCAAGGCTCGTGATGTTCAAAATTATGTGAACTACAAACTGAAAGGCGGAAGGCTTGACGGAAAAAGCGGTGGTCTTTCTCGTGCTTCGGTGAGCAAGCATTTGAGCATAATAAAACAGGCTTTGAATAAAGCTGTGATATTTGAATATCTATCCGCAAATCCTGCTGCGTGCGTCCGCTTAAAGCGTGCAAAATCCATATATACAAAAAGAACTGTTATGTTGAGCACGGAAGAAGCGCATAAGCTTATAGAAGCTTTTAAAGGGCATTATCTGTATGAAGCAGTTGTTCTTGCTTTATATTATGGTTTGCGCCGTTCAGAGGTTTTAGGGCTCAAATGGTCTGCAATAGATTTTGCAAATAATGAAATCAGAATTGAGCATACAGTTGTCAAAAGTCTTACCATTGAAGCAAGCGACAATACAAAAACTTTTTCAAGCCATAGTTCATTTGATATGTTTCCCGATGTTCGGGAAATGCTTCTTTCATTAAAGGCTCGGAATCCTCAAGGCTCTGAATATTTATTCCTCAACAGTAAAAAGGATAAAGTAATGCGCCCTGACTGTATGACAAGAGGATTTGAAAGACGATTATTGAAAATGGGATTTAAAAAAATGCGTTTTCACGATTTACGCCATAGTACAGCAAGCATTTTATTTGATATGGAAATGCCTATGGACGAAGTTAGAATATGGCTTCGTCACGATGATATTGAAACAACAATGAATATATATGTTCATTGGAAGAACACACGAAAGAAAGCAATTTCAGCTAAATTTGAGGGCGTTTTCTCTCTAACTTGAAAAATAAAGTTGCCGTTTTTTCGCTTATTTTTGATGATTTGAAAATATCTGTATATAACAAAAAAACCGCTTAATCTTGCGATTAAACGGTCTTTTTTTGTTTGGTCTGAGTGACGGGACTTGAACCCACGGCCTCTACCACCCCAAGGTAGCGCGCTACCAACTGCGCCACACCCAGATGCTGTTACGTCAGCAAGGGTTATTATAGCATAGGCCGAATTAAAATGCAAGCATTATTTTCAAATTTTTGCAAAAATTATTCAAATTTTTCAATTATATCAAAATAATTATAATTAAGAACGGCTTTTGAATATGCAATTTTATTTTTTACAATGTTATTTATATTTTCAATATAACTTTCTTCAACGGAAATTTCTTCTGAAACGGGAACAAATTTTCGGGTCGTATAGTTATAATATCCAAACTTTGTTTTCCAGTTATAATCCGGCCATATTACAATTGCTTCCGAATCGGAAAAAACATCGCGGCCGACAAGAAGTCTTGAATCGTAAGGAACCCCGAAAAGATTGCAAAGGGTGGGAAGAATATCCAGGGAATAGGTTGGTTCATTAACATCTGTTCTCATATCGGCATATTCGTTTTCAAGGCATCCGGACCAGATTATCAAAGCGTTGTGATCACGTCCAGGGTTATCGGTATATGTAAATCCATAAAGTTCAGAAAGATAATCTTCTTCGTTGCCCCAGCTTTCGCCTTTTTCAAGAGCATAGGGATAATGGTCGGAAGTGAGCACGATAACAGTATCGTCTGCGATATCTGCTTTTTCAAGCTCGGATACAAGGAAAGAAAGAGCATGCTCAAGTTCAAGATTCGCCGCAATATAGGATTGAACGGTGGTAGAATAGGGGAGTTCTTTCACAAATTCCCGGTTTTTGGCAGCCATTGCGTGGTTAAAACCGGTGTAAAAACCGTGTCCGCTTACGGTCATGTAATAAACGGAAAAAGGTTCTTTATCGATATAATCGGAAATTGTTCCCTCAAAAAGTTCAAGGTCGCTGGCGGGCCAGTAAAGGGTGCTCATTTTTTCTTCAAGTCCGTTTCCGAAAGCCTCAAAAGTTTCATATCCGAGCTTGGTATGGGTAATATTTCTGCTGTAATAATCAAAAGATCCGTTGTGATATGAAGCAGAAAAATACCCTTCTTCCATAAGCTTGTTTCCTATGGTAAAATCTGTGCTGCCTTCGGTAAGTTTAAGAATACTTCCAACGCCGGAAGTCGGGATTATTCCGGTAAAAATCGAAAATTCACCGGTGGAAGTGCTTCCTCCCCAGGTGGGCTGATAATAATCATTAAAAGTAAAACCATTTTCATAAAGTCTGTAAAGAGTAGGAGTAAGATCCGGATTTATGATTTCTTTGGAAAAAGATTCTGCGGCAATCAAAATAAGGTTTTTACCTTTGAAAAGACCTGTATATTCATTTTGCATTGTTCCGGAAAGGCTTGAAATATATTTGTGGACATTGACAAGAGAACTGTTGGTTTCCTGTGCAATAACAGTATCAAAGTCAATGTCAAGAATGTTGTAAACTATCTCGGGTTCAGCTTCTTCGCTTATTTCCGTGTTATCCGGCACAGGCTTTGGCATAACTTCCGGGGTTTCCGGTTCTTCAATGATAAAATCATCATCGGAAGGGTTACCGAAAACACCGTATTTTAAATCAAGTCTTGTTCCGGTGATAAGTCCGAAGGATTTTACGGCATTATCAAAGTTATATGCATTCTGATAAAATCCAAGCATTGTGTTGTCGCTTCGAACAATTTTTGCTCCGGCAACGGAAAAAATCATAAATGCAGCAAAAACAAAAATAAGAGCCGATGTCCTTTTTTCTTCGGAAACAGAATAATCGAATTTTTTATAAATCAGAAAAATAAATATTATAAAAGGAAGAAACATTGCAATAATTGCAGGTAGTCCACCGGTTACAGCTTTGAAAAAAGCATCGGAAAAATCTGTGAGGACTCCGCCCGTACCTTTGGCGATGGAATCCAAGGTCATAAAAACCTGATAACTTCCGTTTACAAAAGCTTCAACAGTATAATAAAGACAAAGAATAAAAGTAAAAACAGCGCCTGTTGTTTTTCTGAAAATCTCCTTTTTCGGAAAGAGAGAAACAAAACTTAAAAAAAGACCGAAAGCAAGAGAAAAAAACAAAACCGGAACAAAAAATGAAAAAAGTTCAATTTTACATTTTATCCTGAGTGCAAGTTCAAGAAAAAATACAGTAAAAGGGATATATATAATCGAAATTAATTCGGAATATTTGATTTTATTTAAAAGAGAAAGTTTTTCTTCCGACATTTTTTCACTTCTTTCAACAAAATATATTAAATTATAGCACTAAAAAAACTTAAATAAAACCAATTTATAAAAAATTAATAAAAATTTAATGTAAAGCTAAAAAACTTTACAAAATAAAAATTCCCTTAAACAGGCTGTTTAAGGGAATTTTGGAATGATTGGAGCTAGTGACGTGACTCGAACACGCGACCTGCTGATTACGAAAGAGTAGCCGGAAGTGTTATTTGAAATTATCCTGTACCATATAGTAACACAGAAAACCGCATAGTTTTGCGAAAAATTGTTTTTATGTCCTAAAAATGTTTTATTTATCCCAAATCATCAAAAATCGTATTTACAAAATATTTGTTAGAAAAGTGTTAGAAAACCACAGTTACAGAATACTATACTCCGCCGCTTGGCGTGGAGCGGCTTAAGCCGCTCTTATCGGCTCAATAGTGCAACAGGATGACACGGTCAAGGTCGCCTTTGGCGGGCATTGCCGTAACCTTGACGGTGTCGGACGGTTGTGCTATTCATGCCGAGGTAGAGATAAGCGGAAAGAGATAATGCGAGCGGCGCGCTAAAATATAGCGCCCGCTTTCATTATCGCTATAGGAGTAACGTAAAAGTACTCCTTGACTCTCCTGTTTTTTTGGTATATATTTATTTTGAAAGGGGGCAATTAGTATGCCATCTACAAATAAAAGAATTAATTTGACAGTTCCTCCGGAAATCTACGAACGTATAAAAAAATATATGGTCGAAAATGGAGAATTAAGTGATGCAGGAGCATGTTTACATATGATTGTTAAACAGCTTAATGCTTATGATTTAAGCAAGACACTTAATCAAGCTTTTTCACAAATACCGCTTGAACAAATGAATGTTTTCAGCATGGAAGGTAATGCAATTATAAAAAAAGCAATTGAAGAAAATAAAGAAAAATAAAAAGCACAGGTTAGTATTACCCTGTGCAAATGAGAGTATTGAGTACAATATCGAGGTATGCATAGATAGGACAGTATTATATAGGAGATGATTTGATTAATGCCTCGTGAAACATCTAGCAGAAAATTTTTACTTACAATTAATAATCCTTTGGAGCACGGTTATACACATGAAAACATCAAGAATATTATTTGTCAATTTCCTAGTTGTATATATTGGTGTATGGCTGATGAAATAGGTGAGAACGGTACTCCGCATACACATGTATTTATGGCTCTTAAAAATACGGTTATGTTCAGTACAGTTCAAAAAAGGTTTTATGGTGTTCATATTGACCAAAGCAAAGGCACGATAATAGAAAATCGCGATTATGTCGGAAAGTTCGGAAAATGGACCGAAGATAAAAAACACGAAACTTGCGTCGAAGGCACATTTGAAGAATGGGGAACACTTCCGGATGAACGCTCTGCACGTCAAAAACAAAGCGAACAAGTTTACCAAATGTTAAAAGACGGAGCAAGTAATGCAGAAATAATTGAAATGTTTCCATCTGAAATGAACCATATTCAACATATTGAAAATGCACGTCAAACTATGCTTGAGGAAAAATATAAAAATGTGTGGCGTAGTTTGGAAGTCCATTATATATGGGGCGAAACCGAAGCTGGAAAAACTCGTTTTGTAATGGAAAAATACGGTTATGAAAATGTTTTCCGTACTATTAACTATAAACATCCTTTTGATGGATATAAGGGTCAAGATGTTATTTTGTTTGATGAGTTCCGTAGTAGCTTAATGATTGACGATATGCTCAAATATCTTGACGGTTATCCTGTTATGCTTCCGTGTCGATATAGTGACAAGGTGGCTTGTTTTACAAAGGTTTATATTGTCAGTAATATACCGTTTGAAAAACAATATCCAAATGTGCAAATCAATGAGCCGGAAACCTTTGCAGCCTTCAAACGTCGTTTTACTTCCATAAATGAGAAGAAAAAAACGAATTTTACCGATGAATTCATACAGGGGGTATTTGACAATGTTTAATGAATACCCCGATGTGATGACGGTTGAACAGGCTGCAAAAGCTCTTGGAATTAGTAAAAATACTATGTATAAACTTATAAAAGATGAGGTGATAAAAACAAAAAGAGCAAGAAAACGCATTTTAGTGCCAAAATGCTGCTTGGAAGATTATATTAAATCGGCACGGAATGGTATTCAGTAACGGTGGGCTGCCTAATACTTTCGGAAAGGAGTTTATAATGACAGGTAGTCTGCAAATTAAAAACGAAAAATATTATGTGGTATTGAATTCACATGAAAACGGAAAACGCAAACAAAAATGGATTTCTACAGGTTTGCCGGTAAAGAACAATAAGCGCAAAGCGGAACAAATGCTCAGAGATATTTTACTTGAGCACGAAAAGAAAAATCCATGTGCTCAAAGTGATATCTTGTTTTCCGATTATGTTCGTATGTGGTTGAAACAAAGCAAAAAAACCGTCGGTACCGTTACATATATGGGGTATAAGTCGATAGCAAATCTTCATGTTTTACCGTATTTTGATAAAAATAAACTGCTATTGCAGGACGTAACCGTTAGCGATTTACAGTTTTATTTTGATGAAAAAACTGAAAACGGAAGAATTGATGAAAACGGTGGTCTTTCTCCTCGTTCTATACGCATGCATAAGAATGTAATAAACCAAACGCTCAAACTTGCGATAAAAAACGGATTAATTCAAATTAATCCTTGTGAATCCGTAAAACTTCCCAAAAATGAACATTATGAAGCAACATTCTATACGGCACAACAAATGCAAACACTTTTTAAAGCTGTAGAAGGGGATGTGCTCCATGATCTGATAAAAATAACCGCAATATATGGTTTGAGAAGAAGCGAAGTTTTAGGAATAAAAAAGGACAGTATTGACTGGGATAACGGTTTACTTACAATTAAATATACGGTCAAGCAAGTTGGAAAGGAAATAATCGAAGAGGATAAAACAAAAAATGCTTCAAGTTTGCGTTCTTTTCCTTTGACAGATGAAGCAAAAGAAATATTTGAGACTGCATTGGAAAATGAAAAAATCAATAAGAAACTTTTTGGCAAAAAATATATGTTCAATGATTATCTATTTAAGTGGGATAACGGAGAAATATTTCAACCAAACTATGTGACTAAACGATTTTCAAAATTGCTTGAGAAAAATGGTCTGCCGCATATACGTTTTCATGAAATTAGACACAGTTGTGCAAGCCTTTTAATGAATGAAGGATTTACACTAAAAGACATTCAGGAATGGATGGGACATGCTGATATTACAACAACAGCAAACATTTACGGACATCTTGACATCTCAAGAAAAGTAAACATGGCTGAAAGATTATCAAATGCACTTTCATGATAGTGTTAGAAATGTGTTAGAAAAATAGAAAAACAAAGCTTTTTTGGACAAAACAAAAAATCCCCAAAAACGGCTTGTTTAAGGGGATTTTTGGATTGGAGCTAGTGACGTGACTCGAACACGCGACCTGCTGATTACGAATCAGCTGCACTACCGACTGTGCTACACTAGCAAATATTTTTTATCGACTGTAATATTATATATGATGTTTGACGCCCAGTCAAGAAGATTTTTAAAGCAGAAATTTTAAAAATTAATAAAATATAAGTAGACAGAACACCGTTCTTCGTGTTATGATAATCTGAAACATAATTTTGAAAGGAGGAAAAGCTTTCTTGTTCAAAAGAAAAAATGCCGTTGTTCGTACAAAAAAATATGGAAAACTTATCCGACTTTCTGTGATTGTTGTGATAATAACTCTTTTTTCCGGCGGCATTGCATATGGTTGGCAGCAATATGAAGAAACAAAATATCCGGAAGGCACCGAAAAAGACTATCGTCTTCCAAATGCTTTTTTGGATTTTGCAAGACTTATAAATGATTTTATTACCCAGAACGGGGAAGAAGAAGTTTCTAAAGAAAATAAAACCGAAGAAAAAACCGAAAAAGGGGATACAATAATAATCGTCGGTTCAGAAGAAACCGAAGTTTCGGAAGAAATTATTTCCGAAGAAATAGAAGAACCGGAGATCAGGGGCGGAATTGTTCCGGAAGGAGAAAATTCTGCTTTATATGATTTTAAAAATTCGCTTTTTGTCGGGGATTATTTTGTGGCACAGGCAGAAAATCTCGGTTATTTTGAGTACGCGGATTTTGCTCACGTTACCGGACTTGATATGAGCACAATGCTTACAAAAAAAGAACTTAAACTCGAAGAATCCTACGTGACACTTTCTGATTATGCCGCTTCTTTTGCGGACGCAGAGGCTGTTTATATAATGATTTCCGCCGAAAGTGTTTCCTGGATGGATTTTCCGACTTTTGTAAAAAAATATACCGCTTTTGTTGGAAACATAGCAGAATCTTTTCCCGACGCACATATTTATATCCAGCCGATTCTTCCGATCAATGAGGAAAAGGCTAAAAAACGAAGCTATTCGGTGACGAACGAAAAAATAAACCAGATAAACGGATACCTTTTTGAGTTTGCAGAAGAAAACAGTTATTGGATACTCGATATGGCCGGAAGTTTTGCTAATAAGGAAGGGGAGCTTCCAGCAGAATATACAACAAACGGAATCCGTTTTGAAAAAGATACATATCAGATCTGGTCTGATTACATTATCTCACATAAAGCGCATTGATAAAAAACACCCGGTTCTGCCGGGTGTTTTTATTATAATAAAAAAGCCGGGTCAGAAGACCCGGCAATTTTTTTGTTTAATTAGTAGTTTTTAGCCTGGATTTCAAAATATGCCTGAGGATGTGCACATACAGGGCATACTACGGGAGCGGATTCACCAACATGGATGTGGCCGCAGTTTGCGCATTTCCAGATAACGATGGAACCTTTCTGGAAAACTTTGCCTTCTTCAACATTAGCAAGAAGTGCACGATATCTTTCTTCGTGTTCAGCTTCAATTTTGGCTACGCCTTCGAAGCGAAGAGCGATTTCCTCAAAGCCTTCCTCGTGAGCTTCTTTTGCGAAAGTTGCGTACATATCGGTCCATTCATAGTTTTCGCCTTCTGCTGCTGCAAGAAGGTTTTCAGCAGTGGTGCCGATTCCGCCAAGATATTTGAACCAGAGTTTTGCGTGTTCTTTCTCGTTTTCAGCAGTTTCGAGGAAGAGTCTTGCAATCTGTTCATAACCTTCTTTTTTTGCTTTGCTTGCGAAATAGGTGTATTTGTTTCTTGCCTGAGATTCGCCAGCAAATGCGGTCATGAGATTCTGTTCGGTTTTAGAGCCTTTGAGTTCCATAGTTTTTTCTCCTTTTTCAGTAGATTTATTATCTTCATTTTGAAGGGGTACAAATTCAGATGCGCCGTGTTTGCAAAGAGGGCAAACAAAATCTTCGGGAAGTTCTTCGCCTTCATAAACATATCCGCAAATCGGGCAGCGCCAGCCTTTTTTTACTTTCGGAGGCTGAGGTTTGGGTTTGATATGATTCTGATAATAAGTGTATGTTACGGATTCTTCGGAAGAGAGGATCTCTGCTTCGGTTACGTCCGCAATAAACATTGTATGGGTTCCAAGGTCAACTTCTTCGGCAACTTTTCCGGAAACGAAAGCGTTGATGTTTTCGTCAAGGCGGAGAACCCCGTTTTCACAGCGGCGTGTTCTTACTCCTTCAAATTTTTCTGCATCTTTTCCGCTTCTGAAACCGAAGTTCTGGAAAACTCCGAACGGAACAGAGGTTGAAAGGATCGAAACAGTAAAATTGCCGGTGTGTTTAATCATATCGTGTGTAAGGTTAAGTTTATTAACAGTAACACTTACACGAAGGGGAGTATCAGTAACCTGTGAAAAGGTGTTGATGATACAGCCGTTGTCTTTTCCGTTTTCGCTTGCGGAAACAACGTAAAGACCATAGGAAATTTTGAATAATGCCTTGATATCCATTATAATCTCCCTTCAAAAATTTTTCAATCTTATTTTTTGAAAACGCAGTCGGAGCAAAGTCCGCTGAAAACAATACGGTAACCGCCAATGGAAAAACCGTTTTCTTCTTTTATGCGTTTTTCTATTCCGTCAAGTTCCGGAACGGAAACATCACAAACTTTTCCGCATTTGTTGCATTTAAGATGGTGATGAGCGCAAAGGGTGGTGTCAAATCTGTCTGCACCGCCGGGAATCTGAAGATGAAGGATTTCACCTTCTTCGGAAATTCGATTTAAAATCCTGTAAACGGTTGCCTTACTTATAGAAGGAAATTCATTATGAACACATTCATAAACCTCATCAGCGGTGGGATGGTCAAGGGCCATAAGCGCATTCATAATTGCGATTTTCTGAACCGTGTTTTTCAATAAATCACTTCCTAATTAAGAGCTGTTTGCAATTAGGATTATAACAAATTATTCTGAAATGTCAATAGCTTAATAAAAATTTTTTCAGAAAAATTTACCGTAAAAATTGTAAAACATTTTCCATTAATATATTGCCGAAAAAAATAAAAAATAATCATGCAAACGCAAAATTAAAAAGGAGTGTTAAATAAAAATGTCCAGTTCCAACAAACAGGCAAAAGCCGCTCTTGAAAGATTTAAACAGGAAGCAGCAAACGAAGTAGGTGTAAACCTTAAACAGGGTTACAACGGTGACCTTACTTCCCGCCAGGCAGGTTCCATCGGCGGCCAGATGGTTAAAAAAATGATCGAATCCTACGAAAACGGCATGAAATAATTTTGGGATTCCCATATAAAAAAGCGGAGCACTGCTCCGCTTTTTTATATATATTAAATTATTGTTGAATATATTTATATAATGTTGACTGAAATTTAAAAGGGTGCTATTCTTATGACAATATGTCATCTTTTCAGGAGGAATTATGCCAAGCACAACTTTTGAAAAACTTTCTGAAGAAAAAAAGAAAAGGATTTTTCTTGCGATTTATTATGAATTAAAGCGGGTGCCTTTTCCGGAAATGTCTATAAATCAGATCATCAAAAATGCCGGAATTCCGAGAGGAAGTTTTTATCAGTATTTTAAAAACAAGGACGATGCTTTTGAATATTTTGTCAATGAAAGTTCAAACAGGATCAAAGAAAATGTAATAAAAAGGATATCCTCCGTTCACGGCGATATTTTTGAATTGAGTGAAACAGTTTTTGATGAAATCGTTGCCGCGGGATCCGATAAAAACTGGCAGGAGATTGTTTGCCACGTTGTTCCTTATACGAATATGAATAAGCTTGAACCTATATCTCATTATATAGAAAATCTTGACAGAGAAAAATGGCTCGAGGCCTGCAGCTCTCTCGGAATCGGGAATCTCGATATCAGAGATGAACAGGAAATAATGGATATTATCGGTGTTATTGAAGCGCTTTATCAAAGTGCTCTTCCTCAGATTTTTTTGGGCGAAGGGGATATGGAAGAGCTGAAGAACAAATTCAGAAGAAGACTTAATATAGTAAAAAAAGCAACGGTAAGGGAGGCTTAATGATTTGATTTCAAAATTCAGTGTAAAAAAGCCCTATACAGTTTTTGTAGGTGTTATTGCGGTTATTGTTCTTGGTGTTGTTTCATTTTTGAATCTGACCCCGGACCTTCTTCCCAACATAGACTTTCCCTATGTAATAGTAACAACTACATATCCCGGAGCTTCACCGGAAGCTGTTGAAGAAACCGTTACAAGACCCATTGAACAAAGCATGGCAAGGCTGGATAACATAAAAAGCATTTCTTCAACTTCTGCCGAAAACTATTCAATGGTAATGCTCGAATTTTCGGACGGCACAGATATTGATATTGCTTCGATAGATATTACCAATGCTTTGGGCCAGTTGGAATCCGGCTGGGACGAAATGGTCGGAACTCCTATCATGCTCAAAATCAATCCGAATATGCTTGCAACTGCGGTTGTTGCAGTAAGCGTTGACGGACTTGAAGAACATGAACTTACTTCTTTCCTGAACGAAAATATTCTTGGCCAGCTCGAAGGAATCGAAGGTGTTGCTTCGGTTACTGCCGACGGAATGATCGAAAAAAGCGTTGAACTCAGAATTTCCGAAGAAAAAATTGAAAAACTCAATAAAAGGATCGAAAACGAAATAATAAGACAGTTTGACGAAGCTTATGAGGAAATAGACAAGGCTCAGAAACAGCTCGATAACGGAAAAGAAGCCATAAGAGTCGGAACGCTTGAACTTGAAAAAGGCAAAAAAGAGCTTGCAAAAGCAAGGGTCGAAACCGAAAAACAACTTTCGGACGGTGCAAAGGAACTTTCTGCCGCTCAAAAAGAAGTGAATGCCGCAAAAAAAGAACTCGACAAGGCAAAAGAACAGCTGATAAACCAAAAAGAAACCATTTATGAAACATACGGACAGATGCTTGTCCTTAAAACCACTGTTGCGGGAATGGAACAAAACAGGATTGTTCTTCAGAAAAGCCTTGCCGCACTTAAATCTGTCGAAGAATACGTTCTTTCGGAAGAAGTAAATACAGAGGATATTGATAAAATCATTTCCGAAATGACAAATGGGGAATATACTTCTCTCGATCTTTTGAGAAAAGGAA
The DNA here is from genome assembly GCA_018110905.1 of Oscillospiraceae bacterium. Classification (GTDB taxonomy): domain Bacteria; phylum Bacillota; class Clostridia; order Oscillospirales; family Ruminococcaceae; genus UMGS1668. Next base: position 14,254 of record JAGBAZ010000025.1, on the reverse strand, counting down.
TGGAAACCATTCAGTGCGGAATCGATGAAATAGATTCTTTCCTCGGAAATATTGATTCCACACTTAAAGAACAGGGATACAGCCTTGAAACTCTTGATAAAGCAATCGACGATATTGAATATATGATTTGCAATATGGACAGCTTTTTTGAGGAAATCGAGGATGGCTATAAGCAGCTCAACGATGCCCAGAAAATGATAGACGAAGGTAAAACTGCGCTTATCGCGGGCGAAGCCGAGGCAGCAAAACAGTTTGCTGCGGCAGAAAAAGAAATTCAGAACGGTGCCTCCCAGCTTTCTGCTTCTTCCGCACAGATAAAATCTGCCGAAAAAGAACTTGAAGCAGGAAAAGAACAGATAGATGCGGCCCTTTCGGAAGCGATAAAAGCCGCGGATATGAACGAAATGATCAATATCGAAATGCTTGCAACAATTTTTTATGCACAGCATTTTGAAATGCCTGCCGGATATGTAAAAGACGGCGAAAACGAAGTTCTTGTCCGTGTCGGCGATAAATATGACAGCGTTGAGGATATTGGCGAAATCGTTCTTTTTGATATGGGAATCGACGGACTTGAAGCGATCAGACTCGGCGATGTTGCCGATATTGAATATACCGATAACTCCGGTGAAACTTATGCAAGTGTTAACGGAAACAGGGGTGTTATTCTTTCTTTCACAAAACAGTCAAACCATGCAACTGCGGCTGTTTCCGAATCCATTCAGGAAAGATTTGATGAACTTGAAGAAAAATATTCCGGACTTCATTTCTCAACTCTTATGGATCAGGGCGATTATATTGAAATAATCATAAGCTCTGTTATGGAAAACATGGTAATCGGTGCGGTTCTCGCAATAATTATTCTTATTATTTTCCTGCGGGATATAAAACCGACATTTATGGTTGCGCTCAGCATTCCGATAAGCGTTGTTTTTGCCATTGTACTCATGTATTTTTCCGGAGTAACCTTAAATATAATTTCTCTTGCCGGACTTGCGGCGGGCATAGGCATGCTGGTGGATAACTCCATTGTTGTAATTGAAAACATCTATCGTCTGAGAAGCCTTGGCCTTTCGCCGATAAAAGCTGCGGTTTCCGGTGCTTCCCAGGTTGCAGGAGCAATTACTTCTTCAACACTTACAACTGTTTGTGTTTTCCTTCCCATCGTATTTGTTCAGGGACTTACAAAACAGCTTTTCCAGGATATGGCGCTTACTATCGCATATTCGCTCCTTGCAAGCCTTATTATTGCACTTACGGTCATTCCGGCAATGGCACCTTCCGTTCTTAAAAATGTTAAAGAAAAGAAACAGGAAGAAAGCAAAGGAATGCAAAGATACGGAAAATTCGTTCTTTTTGCGCTCAAACATAAAGCTCTTGTTCTGATTCTTGCGATAGCTCTTCTCTGCGGAAGCGCTTATGCCTGCATAAGCCGCGGATTTATCTTTATGCCGGGGATGGAATCCAACCAGCTCACGGTAAATATCAGTATGCCGGAAGATTCTGTACTTGATGATACTGCAAAACTTTGCGATGATTTCAGCAGCGAGATTCAAAATTTAAAAGGTGTTGAAACGGTCGGTACAATGCTTTCCGGCGGAATGGCAAGCATGGTGGGAATGTCCGGAGGAAGTTCGGACGTTACTTCCGCAACAATGTATATAATTCTTGATGAAGAAGGAGAAAAAGACGCTTCCGGAATTACGGAAAAAATATCCTCCATTGCAGAAAAATATAACGAAAAAGCGGAAATCAATGTTACCGGCGGAATGATGGATTCCATGAGCATGCTCACCGGAAGCGGAGTTACCATAAATATTTATGGAGAAGACCTTGAGGATATCGCAAGAACCGGCGAAGAGATCGGTGAAATAATCGGAGAGGTTGACGGAATTGCCTATGTTTCTGCCGGCGAAGAAAAAACCGAGCCAACAATAAATATCAGCGTTGATAAAGAAGCAGCAATGAAAAAAGGCCTTACTGTTGCGCAGATTTTCCAGGAAATCGCTACACAGCTTACAAAAAGTGCCACTGCTGCAACGGTTGAAACGGAAGACGGTGATTATGATATTATCATAATCTCTGAAAAGGCAGAAAACTTTACACGCAAAGATATAAAAAATTATGTTTTTGAAGTATCCAAACAGGACGGTTCGACCGAAGAAGTGAAACTTTCGGATATTGCAACGATCCTTGACGGAAAAACTCTTTCAACAATAAACAGAAGCGCACAGAGGAGATATCTCAGCGTTTCCGCCGGAATCGGAGAAAATGAAAACATTACTCTTGTTTCTGCAAAAGTTCAGCAGGCTCTTGCGGAATACAAGGCACCGGAAGGAATTTCCTTTGAGTTTTCCGGAGAAAACGAAAGCATTATGGAAGCGATGTGGGAACTTGTTAAAATGCTCGGAATCGGTATTATTCTTGTTTATCTTATAATGGTTGCCCAGTTCCAGTCTTTGCGTTCTCCGTTCATTGTAATGTTTACTATTCCTCTTGCATTCACAGGTGCCTTTCTTGCTTTGATCGCCTGGGGGCTTGAAATAAGCATTGTTGCAATGATCGGCCTTGTAATGCTTGTTGGTATCATTGTAAACAACGGTATCGTTCTGGTGGACTATATCAACCAGCTTCGTGAAGAGGGAATTCCGAGAAGGGAAGCTATAATAGAAGCGTCCAAAACAAGGGTTCGTCCGATATTTATGACAGCGTTCACAACAATTCTTGCCCTTGTTCCGATAGCAATGGGAATTGGTTTCGGTTCGGATCTTATTCAGCCGGTTGCGGTTTGCTGTATAGGCGGTCTTATTTATGCAACGCTTATGACTCTTGTTGTAATTCCGGTTATGTATGAAATGCTTTCCAGAAAGAAAATGAGAATTGTCAAAAAAGAAGATCTTGAAATTTCCGATCTTTAATATTAAAACGGCGGTATCAATCCGCCGTTTTTTTATTGATTAACAAAAGGATTTATGTTAAAATTCATTTAGAATATTTAAGGAGGTTTTTATTTCATGGATAACAAAACCCTTGTAAAAGAAGCTCTTGCCGCAAGAGAAATGGCTTATGTTCCTTATTCCGGTTTCGCAGTTGGTGCGGCTCTTCTTACAAAAGAAGGAAAGATATATCGTGGATGCAACATTGAAAATGCCGCTTATTCTCCCACAAACTGTGCGGAACGCACCGCATTTTTTAAAGCAGTGAGCGAAGGCGAAAGAGAATTTGCTGCAATTGCAGTTGTCGGCGGTCCTGCAGGAAATCCTCCGCTTGATTATTGCTATCCCTGCGGAGTATGCCGCCAGGTTATGGCGGAATTCTGTGCTGATGATTTTGTTGTTCTTATCGGAAAAAGCGAAGAAGAATTCAGAGAACACACCCTTGCAGATATCCTTCCTCATACTTTCAGGGAGCCGGACCTTCATAAATAAACCGTAAGGCGGTGTTTTATGAACAAAGGTGCAGTAAATTATATTGTAAGGCTTCTTGCTGAACGTATTTTGGGCGCCGTTCTGTTTTGGCTTGGTGCAGGAAAATTTGACCTTCGTTCCGGAATTTTCTTTTCGGTTTATGCAGCTGTTGCAATAGTTTCGGCGATAGTAATTTACAGAAAGAATCCCGAAACCCTTAAAGAAAGAGGAAAAATAAATACAAATTCTCCGAAATGGGATAAAGTTCTGCTTCTTGTTTTTTGGCTTTTTGCATTTTTCATTGTTTATTTTGCCGCAGGAAAAACCGCTCCGCTTGGAAAAGAAATCGAATTTGATTTTATTGCCGGAATGATAATTTATATACTTTCCGCAGTAATAACGGTCAAAGCTATGCTCGAAAATACATTTCTTGAATCAACGGCAAGACTTCAGCCGGACAGAAATCAGACTGTAATACAAAGCGGACCGTATTCTATAGTGCGCCACCCGACCTATTCGGCTGTTTTACTTTGGTGTATTGCGGTAAGATGCATTTTTCCTTCACGGGAAGTTTTTTTGCTTGCAGTTGCAATTGCAGCGGTTATAATATGCAGAACGGAACTTGAAGATGAAATGCTTATAAAAGGCCTCTCCGGATACAAAGATTATTCCGAAAAGGTGAAATATCGTCTTATTCCGTTTATATGGTAAATAATAAAAAACCGTGCTCAAAATTTGAGCACGGTTTTTGTTTTGAGCATCAGCCGCATCCACAGGAACAGATTCCGATGTTGTCTGTTTCTTCAAGTCTGGGCGGAAAAAATTCGTTTGTGGGGAATTTGATGTGTTTGAAAACTTCACATGGGTCATCGGTTGTGGTAACACATTCTTTTCCGGGAATGCAGAAATCGTAAGCCGGAATAAGCATCTGAACTCTGCGTTCAAGCTGAACGATAGTGAAAAGCCCGAGAGTAAGAAGAACTTTTCTTCCGCTTGAAGGAACAACAAAGTTTCCGCCAAAACATCCGGAAACACATTCCGGAAAGTTGAGTTCACAGCCGCAATTTTCGCATTCACAACAATCCGCAACACGGCTTGAAAGAACGATTGGAGTTACTGCCTGAACAACGGCTCTTGGGCTGTCGGAAACATTTCCGTTTCCGCCGAAAGGCATTTCGGAACTGAAAACTTTCACATTTCCTTCGCTTCCGTAAAGAATCACTTTTTTGGAAAAAAAGGCGATTCCCGTTACTGTATCTGCAGTTGAAACCGGGGTGTAATATGCGGCAAGGTTTACAAGGAAATAGAAAGTCATATCCACGGAATAAAAACCGCGGTTAAAGGGGATGGGTTCCACTTCAAGGAACACGTTAAGTACTTCGACGCTTTTGGCTTTAACAGAGAGCGCCCGGTCGATTTTTGCCTGTTCGGATTCGGTAAAATAAACCTGAAGATCTTCCAAGCAATCTTTGTCTGAACAGGAATCATAGATCCTGCCGGCGTCTATGCAAACTGCCTCCTTAAAGGCATTGCCGTTCGTTTTTTGCTCTGCCATAAAAATCCTCCCATCAAGTTGATAAAAAAGCTGCCTCTTGCCTTAAAAGGAGGCACACTCAATATATTTTATGATTGGAAAAGATTTTTGTTCACAAATTAAAACCGCATATCTGAAATAATATCGTCAATATGTAGAGGATGAACTCCTTTTTCGGCAAAAAGTTTTGCGAGAAAAACTGCTTTTTCTTCTTTGCAATTGCCTAAACAGGTTTTTTCATAAAAAGCTCCGCCTTCAATAAAAGATTCAATGAAATAACAGCCTTTATCTTCACATACGGAATATGATATGCCGATGTTTCTGCAAAGGTGAGGTCCTGCTTTAAAAATAAATTTGTAATTCATCGTCTTTTACCTCCTCAAAGGAATATCCTTGATTAGATTATATTCCCCTTGCAGCAGATAAATCCACCGGTAAAAAATGACTATTACATAAAAGAATAAAAGCGTGCCGCAAGGCACGCTTTTGTTTATCTGATTTTTCTTCCTTCAAGGTAATAACGTTTTTCGAATGGGTGACCCATCGCAAAACTTTTACGGACAAAAACGGTGTTGTTTCGGATAACTTCAAAAACGCTGTCCCGGTCAAATTCCCGGTAGCAGAATGCGATGCAGCCCGGTTCTTTCCCAAGTTTTTCGCAGGTATCCGCATCGTGAACGTATTCAACAAATGCTTCCGGGTGCTCTTCAAGCCAGCGGTCAAGAATGGGCTGTAATTCCTGTAAGGAGGGAAGAGAGGAAAGATCAAGCCCCATTTCGGAAAGTGCTTTTTCCGGGTCGGAAACGCCGGAAACAAGGCGGTTCATACATTCATACGGCATCGCAGGGTCATAAAGATTGATTATTTCAGCAAGGCAGAATCTTGCCGGGTGATTTTTTTGTTCTTCCGGAGAAAGATTTTTCTTAATCTCTTCCCAATAACATTTTGCGGTTGCGAAGGAATGGTTTCCGTCGCCCATAGCAAAGGAAAAAGTTCCGCCGTTTTCGGTGAAAAGTTCATCAAGAACATCGGCAATTTTCTGATAAAGCTCCTCGCTTTCGATTTTTGTTCCCTTAATGTGTCCGCCGCCTTCCATTAAATCAAAATCATAGATTTTTGGAAGATTTTCGGTTTCTTTTCGGAGCATGCTCATGAATTTATCCTGTTTATCGACAATGAGCATAAGGACATGGGGAAGTTCCAAAGGAGCCTTTTTCCTGATTTCGACCCTTGGGGAAACCCTTGTGATGTCGGTTCTTTCGGTGACCTTGATAAGACTGTCGGTTCCGGGATTGTAATCGTATTTTTCAAGGTCAAAAGCGGCAACAAGACCGAATCTGGTGCCGTCCGGTGTATCCCTTTCGGTAAAAACAAATCCGTCACCTATTTCCTCAAGGGTTCCGTCGGAAAGATATTTTTCCATTGCGTCCGCACGTTTTTTATAATCTTTATCGCCGGAAAGCAGCCACGCTTCCGGAAGAGTCATATGAAGGGTGGAAGGGGCTTCGCCGACATAGTTTTTAACTCTTTCCCAATAATCCGGCTGTGCGGCATATTGATCACAGGCAAGAACAGCATATTTCGAATAATCGGTTCCGGCTTTCGGCAAAAGAATGTTCGGGATTTTAACGCCGAGTTTTTCAAATTTTTCTAAATAGTTCATAAAAGAATCTCCTGAAAAAAGAAGGCGGAACCAAAGTTCCGCCTTTAAATTTTAATTATCAAAGAACGCGAACGCGAAGGACGCCATCGATTTGTTTAAGCTGTTCAACAAGTTCATCGGTAACGTCTTCATCAAAGTCAAGAATGGTATATGCAACACTGTCGCGGGATTTGTTAACAAGGTTTTCAATGTTAAGACCAGCGGCTGCAACTTTTTCGGTAATGGTTCCGAGCATACCGGGTTTGTTGTGGTTGATAAGAGTAATTCTTGCGCCTGCGGCTCTCGGGAAGGAAACTGCCGGAAGGTTAACGGAGTTAACAATGTTTCCGTTTTCAAGATAATCCATAATCTGTTTTGCCGCCATTTTTGCGCAGTTTTCGTCCGCTTCGGGAGTGCCCGCTCCGAGATGAGGAGTTGCAAGAACATTTTTAAGTTCAAGCTGTTCTGCAGTGGGGAAGTCGGTTGCGTATGCTTTGACTTTTCCGCTCTTCAGGGCTTCAACAACAGCTTCGTTGTTGATAACGGGACCGCGGGCATAGTTGATGAGGTAAGTTCCGGGTTTCATCATTTCAAACTGTGCCTTGCCGATATAATCTCTGGTTTCATCGGTAAGCGGAACATGAATAGTTATGTAATCGCAGGTTTTATAAATCTCATCAACGTCATTGGTAAAGTTAAGATATGCGCGGAGTTCTTTTTTTCTTGCGGGAAGAAGATAAGGGTCATAGCCGAGGACGTCCATTCCAAGGTCGCTGCAGGCTTTTGCCATTCTTGAACCGATGGAACCAACGCCGATTATACCAATTTTCTTGCCCATGATTTCCGGTCCGCGGAAAGCTTCCTTGCCTTTTTCAACTTCTTTTCCGGGTTCAGTAGTGTTAAGACCCTTGACCCATGCGGAAGCGGCTTCGACGTTTCTGGAAATCATAACGATTGCGGCAATAACAAGTTCTTTAACAGCATTTGCGTTTCCGCCGGGGGTGTTGAAAACAACAACGCCCTCTTCGGTAAGTCGGTCAACCGGAATTGTGTTAACTCCGGCGCCAACTCGAACGATTGCTTTGAGGTTTTTGCCCATATCAACGTTATGAAGGGGAGCGGAGTGTACCATTATTGCGTCCGGCTGGTCAAGAACGTCGGTGATAACGTATTTTTCCTTATTATACATATCAAGGCCTGCCTGGCCGATTTTGTTATAAGTATTAATAGTAAACATAGAACTATCTCCTTGAATTAAAAGATTATTCCCTGTATCCCTTTTCAAAATCCACCATGCATTCGGCAAGGCATTCAACGCCTTCAATAGGCATTCCGTTATAAATGGAAGCTCTGATTCCTCCGACGGAACGGTAGCCTGCAAGGCTTATCATTCCGCGTTTTTTCGCCATTTCGAGGAATGCATTGGTGTTTTCTTCGTCGGGAAGGGTGAAGGTTACGTTCATAATGGAACGGCAGTCTTTATCGGCAATGCCTTTATAAAGTTTGGAACTGTCGATAACATCATAAAGTATCTGTGATTTCTTTTCATTGAGTTTTTGAAGTTCGGAAACACCGCCCTGTTCTTCAACCCATTTATAAACAAGTCCGCACATATAGATTGCAAAAGTCGGCGGGGTGTTGAGCATGGAACCGGTTTTGTCCATGGTTTCATAGCGCAGAAGAGAGGGAACAATCGGGTCGATATCCGGAAGAACGCTTCCGCGTTTGAAAATTGCAACGGCAACTCCGGCGGGACCCATATTTTTCTGTGCGCCGGCATAAACAAGGGAATAATCTTTTACGTCGATTTCTGTTCCCAAAATGCCGGAGGTCCAGTCGCCGATAAGGGGAATATCGCCATGCTTTGGCAGATTGCGGTACATGGTTCCGCTTGTGGTGTTGTTTCCGGTTATATGAAGATATGCAGTTCCTGGAAGGATCATGTCTTCGGTGATTTCCGGAACGCTTGTTTTGGTATCAACAATTTTATAAGCGTCGCACCATCGTGAAGCCTCTTCAAAAGCTTTTTTTGAAAAAACTCCGTTAACGGCGTGTGCAGCTTTTTGACCTTGGCGTGCATAGTTCATTGCAGCCATTGAAAACTGCATTGTTGCGCCGCCTTGGCAAAAAACAACAGCATAATCGTCCGGAATGTTCATAATCCGGCGAAGGGTCGCTTCGGTTTCTTCAATAATTTCTTCGTAGGGTCGAGATCGATGGCTCATCTCCATAACGCTGCAGCCTGCACCGGGATAGCAAAGAAGATCGCGCTGCGCTTCTTCAAGAACGGAAAGCGGAAGAGCAGCCGGGCCTGCTGAAAAGTTGAACAATCTTTCCATAAGTTTTTTACACCTCCGAAAAAATAATAATTGCCCTTATAATAATCACTTTTTAATATAAATTCAAGCATATTATACTATTTTTGTAGGAAATACCGAAAAAGTGGAGAATATTTATACACATTAACAAGGCTTTTTAGTGTTTAACAAAAATACAGTTGTTTTTCGCAGAAAAACGATATTGTGAAAAACAAACCTTTGTGATAAAATAAAATATATGAAAGGAGCTGATAAAAAATGTCGAAGAAAAATTCCCGCAACACGAAAAGCAAAATCGTCGATGCCGCATGGTGCCTTTTTTATGAACAGGGCTATGACGACACAACCGTCGAGGATATAATTTTTGAATCCGGCACTTCAAAAGGTTCTTTTTATCATTATTTTGCCGGAAAAGATGCTTTGCTCAGTTCTCTTTCCTATCTTTTCGACGAAAAATATGAAGAAATCGAAGAACAAATCGATCCGGAAATGGGATCTTTTGATAAACTGATGTTTTATAATGACGAACTTTTCAAGATGATAGAGAACAGAATTTCTATCGATCTTCTGGCGCGCCTTTATTCATCACAGCTTATTACAAAAAGCGAAAAACATCTTCTTGACCGCAACAGAACTTATTATAAGCTTCTTCGTCAGACGATTTCTGTCGGCCAGGAGTCCGGTGAACTCCGTTCCGATGTTTCCGCAAACGAAATCGTAAAAGCTTATGCTCTTTGTGAAAGGGCTATTCTTTATGATTGGTGCATCTGCAACGGTGAATATGCTTTGCGCGAATATTCAAAACGTATGATGCCGATTTTTATGAGTGAATTCAGAAAGAAATAGTAAAAATCCCGTGGCCTTGCCATGGGATTTTTTAATAGTGATGCAACAAAAACGGGAATATTTGGCACTATATAGATGGAGATGATTTTATGAAAAAGATTATAATTTTTTTGGTTTTGATTTTACTGTTTTCCGGATGCAAAACGGAAAAAATTGAAGTGAATAACTATATTTTGGAAAGATTCAATGTTTCGGACAGAAATAATCCGGATTTCCGGGAGGGAATACAAAATATTGATGCCGTTTTTGAAAATGAGGATTTTTGTTTTAAAGTTATACAGACCTGTACCTTCGGAAGTAACATATATTTTTTAGCTGAATGTGAAATGTTCGGCGAATTTAAAGGAAGACAGCTTTGTCACAGTGTGGATAAACTTATTGCAGGCGACGAAGAAGTTACGGATTATGTAAGTATTTGTGAAACCGTTGATGATGATTCGGAAAAAGATTATTGGGTTTTCAGTTTTTATAATGAAAAATTTTTTAAGGAGTGTGACAAAATAACACTTGTTTTTAACGATTTTTATGTAACTGAGAGCGATACTTCCGAAAGAAAAATCTGCGGGCCGGTCGAAATATCATGGAATCTTGAAAAGGCCGGCGATACAAAATATTTTAACAGCATTTCAAAAGACGGTGCTGTAGAATATATGGAAGTTTCACCGTTCTTTTTTACAATAAAATTTGCAGAACCGGTCAAAAAACTTCCGGAAATATTTGTTGTGTATCACCATGACGAGGCAAAAATAAAAATTGAAGGCGAGCCGATAACAGAGGAATTTGAGGAAGGCATAAAGGAATCCATATATTATTTTGGAGATATGCTGGATCTGTCCAAGATAGATTATGTCGAAATTGATGGAATTCGGTATATTTTAAAAGATTCATATACAGATGAGAAAAACTATGTTAAGAATTATTTGGGATAAGAGGGAAATATAAGCAAAAATGGTTTTAAAATATATTAATGGGGTGATTTTATGAAAAAACTTTGCATTGCTTTAGTATTGCTTTTGGTTTTCTGCGCCTGCGGAAAAACGCAAGTTGAAATCCCTCCCGAAGAACCTGAAAGCATTGTGCCGGAAAGCTCCGAAAGTTCCGAAAGCGGATCTTCCCCGGAAAGGGAAGAAAAAATTCCTTCCACTGCTGCAAAAATCGATAAAGAACTGCATAAAAAACTTGGAGAAACAAGGGTTTCGGGTCTTCGGTTTTTAAACGGGAACAAGCTGTATCTGGTGTCATTTGACAGAAAGGATATGACAGAGCCTTCCGAGGAAACAAACGGCGGTTTTTTGATGTATCTCCATGAGTATGATTATTCAAACGGAACGGCAGAAAAAATTTATACCGGAAGAGGTTTTTTTGACCATTCTCATTTTTATGACGTTCATTTTGAAAGTGAGGATTCTGTTTCCGTAATAATGCGGAATACTATTTTGGAAATTAACAAAGGCGAAATTGAAAAAGAAGTTATTTTTGACGACGATTTATTCAATGGCGGAAGACACAGCCTTTCATCGGGAGTTCTTGCCTGTTACTGTGATGAATTTCCGAATTCAGTTGTTCTGCACGATTTTATAAACGAAAAAACTTTTCCGGTCTATACTTCCGAATCCAGTGAAGAACTTTTTAAATCATTGGTAATATCTCCCGACGGAGAAAAAATTGCTTTTTTGGACTATTTTGAAATTGTTTGCTGTTCCTCAAAAGGAGAAATTCTCTTCAGAACCGAATTTATTGACGAAAACGCGGAAATTTACGGCGATTATTATATTGAATGGCTTTCCGACGAAAAAATATTGTTTATAAGCGAAAATGAAAACGACAATATTACCCTATGCCATATCTATAACATGAACGGTGAAATTGAAAAAACGGTAAAACTCAGTTTTGTTGTTTTCAGCAAACAATATGATCTTGCACACAGCTATCCTTTTGGAATTTTCAGCAGCGTTACAGACGGAAAAACAAAAATATATACGGTCGATTTTGAAAAAGGAACGGAAAAACTTATCCATGAAACTTATTTGACGCCGGATAGTATGGATCTTTCCGATGACGGAAAAACTGCTTTCTGGATTGAATATAATGATTTATATGTTCTTGAAACAGGAATGTAATTTAACAAATGCAAAATCAACCAAAAATCAGCCCGATATTTTGTAACTAATGCAAAAACCCGCGGAATGCCGCGGGTTTTTATTTCTGCCAAATTGCCAGTTTACATATTGACATTTTTCAGTTATTATATATAACAGAGAAATTCTGACAGGAGTGTTTTTTGATATATGGATAAACATGTTAAAAGAATAGGAATCCTTACTTCCGGCGGTGACGCACCGGGTATGAACGCAGTAATCCGTTCCGTTGTCCGTACCGCGGCAAGCAAGGGAATTGAATGTGTCGGTATAAGAAGAGGCTACAACGGCCTTATCAACGGCGATATCATTCGCCTTGATTCCGACAGCGTTTCGAGAATAATCAACAAAGGCGGTACAATGCTTTATACCGCGAGAAGCGAAGAATTCATGACCGAAATCGGCCAGAACAAAGCTGCTGCAACCTGCAAACAGTTTGGAATCGACGGAATCATCGCCGTCGGCGGCGACGGAACTTTCCGCGGACTTTATGCTCTTTCCAAACATGGCGTTTCCGTGGTCGGTATTCCCGCAACCATCGATAACGATATAAGCTGTACCGATTACTGCATTGGTTACGATACCGCCGCGAACACCGCTGTTGAAGCCATCGACCGTCTTCGTGATACGATGCAGTCCCATGACCGCTGCTCGGTTGTTGAAGTTATGGGTCACAGAGCAGGTCACCTTGCTCTTTATGTCGGTCTTGCAACTTCCGCAACCGCTGTTCTCGTCCCGGAAAAAGAATTCGATTTTGAAAACGATATTGTTGAAAACATCAGAAAAGCAAGACTTAACGGAAAAACCCATTTTATGATCATCATGGCAGAAGGCGTTGGCAAAGCAACAAAAATGGGCGAACGTATTGAGGAAGAACTTGCGCTTGATACAAGAGTAACCATTCTCGGACATATCCAGCGCGGAGGAAGCCCCTCGGCCCGTGACAGAGTTACTGCTGCGGCTATGGGTTATGAAGCGGTAAAAGCCCTTGCAGAAGGAAAAACAAACCGCGTTATCCGTTCTGTTTCCGGTGGATTCGAGGATATCGATATTGTCGAAGCCCTCAATATGAAAAAAGGTCTTGACGATGAACAGTACGAAGTTCTTGAAGCAATGACCGGTATTTACCACTGATAAAAAAGATGTCCGTTTTGCGGACATCTTTTTTTATAATTTTTTATTGAAATAAAAGATAACATGGGTGTATTATATATTTATATAATCCTTGATAAGGAGGCGAAGAAATGGCAATAGATATAACGAACCATAAGTGTCCTGCGTGTACCGGACCGCTGCATTATGTAGGATCCAGCGGAATGCTTGAATGCGACTACTGCGGAAGCAAATATACGGTAGAAGAAATCGAAAAACTCTATGCGGAAGATGAAGCGGAAGCAGAAGAAGGCTTTGCGGTAAATGAAGAAAAGAAAGAAAAGGAAAAGGCCGAGTTTGAAGCCATGGGAATGGAATGGAGCGAAGAAGAAGCTAAGAGCATGAAAACTTACAGCTGTCCTTCCTGCGGCGCGGAACTTATCTGCGATGCAACAACCGCCGCCACAAGCTGCCCCTATTGCGGAAACCCGACGGTTATTCCCGGACAGTTCACCGGCGGACTTAAACCGGACCTTGTCATTCCTTTTAAGCTGAATAAAGACCAGGCAATAAAGGCTCTTGAAAATTACTACAAAGGAAAGATATTCCTTCCGAAGGCATTCAAAGAGCACAACCATATTGAAGAGATAAAAGGCGTATATGTTCCGTTCTGGCTTTGCGACTGCGAAATGGGCGGAAGCGCAATGTATAAAGGCGCAAACGTAAGGAGCTGGCGTGAAGGAGATTATGATATCACCGAAACCACCTATTTCAACGTAATGCGCGAAGGCAAGCTTGGATTTGAGATGATTCCGGTAGATGCTTCCACAAAAATGCCGGATGCTCATATGGACGCAGTCGAGCCTTTTGATTACAGCGAACTGAAACCTTTTTCAACTGCATATCTTCCGGGATTCCTTGCGGATAAATATGACGTAAGCCAGGAAGCGAGCATGGAAAGAATTGAAGGAAGAGCGAGAAACAGCATCAAATCCGAAATGCGTAACACCGTAAGGGGATATTCCATGGTAACGACAGAAATGGAAAATTTCGACTTTGAAAACAAAGGTGTTAAATATGCTCTTATGCCGGTATGGATGCTTAGCACGAAATGGAAGGGTCAGAACTTTCTTTTTGCAATGAACGGCCAGACCGGAAAGCTTATCGGCGATTTGCCGGTGGATAAAGGCAAATTCTGGGGACTTTTCGCGGCGATAGCGGCACCCCTTGCGATAATATCCAGTATCATCTGGATTCTTTTGTGAGAGGGGGCGGAT
>JAGBAZ010000024.1 GCA_018110905.1 Oscillospiraceae bacterium | reverse complement strand
TTTTGTTTAAAAAAGCGCCGGAACATTGTTCCGGCGCTTTTTTTACGAAAGTTCGATCATATTTGTATAAAGCTGATAATATTTGCCCTTTTGTTTAAGGAGATCATCATGATCGCCGCGCTCAACAACTTTTCCCTGTTCAAGAACAAGAATTGCGTTGGAGTTGCGGACGGTTGAAAGCCGGTGGGCAATTATAAATACCGTTCTGCCCTCCATAAGACCGTCAAGACCTTTTTCAATAAGTTTTTCGGTTCTGGTATCGACGGAAGAAGTTGCCTCATCAAGTATCATTACGGGTGCTTCGGAAACCGCCGCCCTTGCTATTGCAAGAAGCTGGCGCTGACCCTGGGAAAGATTTGCACCGTCGGAATGTATCATAGTATCATAACCCTGGGGCAGATGACTTATGAAATAATGGGCATTGGCGATTTTTGCCGCCTCGATACATTCTTCGTCTGTTGCATCAAGTTTTCCGTAACGGATATTTTCCATAACCGTTCCGGTGAAGAGGTGGGTATCCTGAAGAACGATTCCAAGCGAACGGCGAAGGTCATCTTTTCTGATATCCTTAACGTTTATTCCGTCATAAATGATTTCTCCGCCCTGGATATCATAAAAACGGTTAATGAGGTTCGTAATGGTAGTTTTTCCGGCGCCGGTTGAACCGACAAACGCAATTTTCTGGCCCGGTTTTGCAAAAAGCGAAAGGTCTTTAAGAACCGGTTTCCCTTCAACATAAGCAAAATCTACATTGTTGAAGCGAACATCGCCCCGAAGGGGAACTCTTTTTCCGTCCGGAAGCACCCAGTTATAGTCGTTTTCAACTTTTTCGAGAGTAACTTTTCCTTCATCGACTTCCGGTTCTTTATCGAGAACTTCAAAAATTCGCTCCGCACCCGCAAGGGCAAGCATTATGGAGTTGAACTGTTCGGAAATCTGGCTTACCCTGTCCGCAAAAGTTCTGATATATTGGAGAAACGCTATGAGAATACCGCCGACCTGTTCTCCGGTAAGCCAGAGAACACCGATGGCGCATGTGAGCGCATAGAACATGTGGGAAAGGTTATTTAGAAGCGGACCGACAACGGAAGTTGCAAGGGTTGCGGTTGTGGAAGCCTTGCGGAGTTTTTCATTTATAGGTTCAAAGTTTTCCATAACCTCTTTTTCGTGAGTGAAAACTTTGATATCCCTTTGTCCGGAAATCATCTCCTCAATATAACCGTTTACGGAAGCGGCATATTTTTGCTGTTCGCGGTAGCTTTTGCTGCTGATTTTTGTTGTTATACGAACGATGAGAACAACAATCGCCGCAAGAACGACCATTATTGAGAAAAGCCGCATGGAAAGAGCAAGCATCATTCCTATGGTTCCTATAAGGGACATTACGGATATCATAAGCTGGGTTATGCTGTGCTGCAAAAGTTCGTTGGTCGCCTCAATATCGTTGGTAAAATAACTCATAAGGCTTCCGTGAGTGTTGCTGTCGAAATAGCTTATAGGAAGGCGCTGCATTTTTGCAAAAAGTTCAAAGCGGAGTTCGCGCATTATAACGGTGCTGCATTCAAGCATAAGGCGGTTGAGAAGATAGTTCGTAACCGCGGAAAGAACATAGAGGAAAGCAAGTCCCGCAAGAAGGGCGATATATTTTGCAAAAATTTCGTCCGGCGCAATTCCCGTTTCCTTAAGGATATTTACAAGCGGCTTCATGCAGTAGGAAGCGCCTATCGTTGCAACTGCATATACAAAAATCGAAGCAACCGCGGCAACAAGAATTGGGGTGCAATGGCGGAAATATTTAAAAAGACGGAAAAGTGTTTCCATCGGCGAGGACGCGGCCTTATAGTTCCGGAGTTCAACCCTTGGCATACTGCTCGTCCTCCTCTCTCATCTGGCTTTCGTAAACGTCGCGATAAATCAAACTTCTTTCCATAAGTTCTGAATGGGTTCCGACATCGGAAAGTTTTCCTTCGTCAAGAACAACGATTCTGTCACAGGTCATAATGGAAGCTATTCGCTGTGCAATTATGATTTTTGTGGTTCCCGGAAGAGAATTGTGCAAAGCACGGCGGATATGTTCATCGGTAGTCATATCGCAGGCACTGGTGGAGTCATCAAGAATAAGTATTTTCGGGTGTTTTATAACCGCTCTTGCAATTCGAAGGCGCTGGCGCTGGCCGCCGGAAAGGTTTGCACCGTCCTGTTCAAGCATTGTTTCATAACCGTCTTTAAAACGGTCGATAAACTCATCTGCGCAGGCAATATAGCAGGCTTCCTTCATATCCTCTAAAGTGGCATTTTTTCTGCCCCAGCGAAGGTTATCCGCAATTGTTCCGCTGAAAAGCGAACCGTTCTGTAAAACCATCGAAACACCGCTTCGGAGGTTTTCGAGTTTATATTCTTTTACGTCGATTCCGCCGACTTTTACAGAACCGGAAAGAGCGTCATAAAAACGCGGAATAAGGTTAACAAGGGTGGATTTTCCTTCCCCGGTTCCTCCGATAACGCCGATGGTTTCGCCGGAATTTATGTGGAGATTGATATTGGAAAGTTCAAGTTTGTCCGCTTCTCCGGTATAGCTGAAACAGGCATTTTCAAAATCGACGCTTCCGTCGGAAACTTTTGCTTCGGAAGGTCCGTCGGTTATATCTACTTTTTCATCAAGAACTTCGTTGATTCGCACAAGAGAAGCCTGCGCTCTCGAAAGGGACATCACAAGCCAGGAAAGCATTGTAAGGGAGCTTACAGCCTGGGTTGTATAGGAAACCATGCTTACAAGTTCACCGGTCAGAAGTCCGGTATTTTCAAAAATTATCTCCTTTCCGCCGAGAAAAAGGATTATAATTGTGCAGCCCCACATAATGAGCATCTGGATAGGACCGGTCATTGTAAAAAGCCTTGCGGAAGAAAGCTGGGCATTTCTTAAATCCTCGGTCGTTTCGCGGAAGCGTTTTGATTCATAATCTCCGCGGACATAGGCTTTTACAACTCTGCTGCTGACGAGGTTTTCCTGAACGGCTTTGTTCATTGCGTCCATTTTGCGGAGCATTTTTTTAAAGCGCGGCTGGCCGGTTTTTATGAGCACCGCAAGAATTCCCGCAAGAAGCGGAATGCAGAAAAGGAAAACCACCGCAAGATGAGGCGCAATTGTGAACGCCATTACCGTTGCCATGATAATCATAATCGGCGAGCGCATCAAGGTTCTTAAAACCTGGAGCATTGTCATTCTCATGGTGTTGACGTCCGTTGTCGCCCTTGTTATAAGGCTTGAGGTTGAAAAACGGTCGGTGTTTGCAAAAGAAAAACTCTGGATTTTTTCAAGAAGCGAAGAACGGAGGTTTTTTGCAAAACCCTGGCTTGCAAGGGCGGAAAATTTTGCCGCAAGAAGTCCGCACATCATTGAAACAATTGCAACGCATACCATTCCTATTCCTACGGTTATTACAAAACGGTTGCGGTTCGCAACAAGCTCCGCCGGGAAAAGCCATTTGAGCATGAAATCTTCTTCCCGATAAAGTCCGCCGTCAACGATTACGGACATGAGCATCGGAATGAGCACTTCGAGCATTACTTCCGCGCAGCCGAAAATCATTGTGAACACGGTATATTTTTTATAGCCTTCAAAGTTTTTTCCAAGGTGGCGGAAGATGCTTTTTTTCTGTTCCTTTTCCGTTTTTATCCTCTCCTTTTTGTTTCATATCCAACAAAAATTATACCAAAACCGAGGGATTTATTCAATATTTACCATTTATAAATAAAAAGGTTTTCCGCCGCTTTGTTTTGGTGATTTTAATAACTGCGGTTTCGTTTTTCAACAAAAAAATCCTTTCCGGAAAACCGGAAAGGATTTTTCTGTTTTTTTATTCCGCGAAGGGACAGTCATATTTTATATAAACATTAAATCCTTCGTGTTTTGTCTGCGTTTTTTCTTCCGCGGTATGGGTATGCCAGAAGGTCGATACATAAATTACTTCCGGATTACCGGGATTTGCATAAACCTCGAATTCGCCTTCGTTGCTCACAAGGTTTCCTCTCGGAACGGTATCGTGGCCGGAAAATTTGGTTGTTCCCATCAAAACAAAACCTTCCGGAGTTTCCCCTTCAATACGGACTCCATATTTTGCTTCCATTTCGTCAAGGTATTCCCAAGTTACGTCCGGGTTATCGCCATAGGGTTTTACGCTCCACATGGAAATATAATAATCTCCGTCAATGCAGACGATTTCCTTTCCTCTCAGTCTTTCGTCAACATAGCGGACATAGGCATCGTGGGGTTCCGCCGGAACTATCGTTCCGCTTGAATCAACCTCTCCGTTGGTTCTGACTTCATGATAAACAAAAACCCATTCGGGCATATCCGGATTTACGTAATACGGACAGTTTTCAAAACCGCCGACATCGGTTTCGCCCGAATAGGCAAAACCTTCCGGAAGTTCTTTATAAACAGAATCCGCATACGGCGAAATAAAATATCTTATTCCGTTTTCGGTAAGATTAGGCGGGGCTTCTCCCGGATCCGAGGTTTCCGGTTCCTGAGGCGGAGCATAAAATATTCCGGAAACTGCAAAACCCGCTATAACGCAGATACAGGCCGCGGCAGCAAGCCATTTTATCCATGGATTTTTCTTTCGCTTCGGTTTTTCTTCCGCTTCTTCAATATATTCCGGCGCGATAAGCCCGATTTTTTCAAGGAATTCGTTCCCTCTCATAAAGCGTAACCCTCCTTTTCAAGGAATTCCCGAAGTTTTTTCCGGGTTCGGAAAAGAGATGTTTTCACCTTGCTTTCCGAAAGCAAAAGCTTTTCGGAAATTTCTGTGACAGAATCCATATACCAATAGCGGCGGACAAAAATCTTCCTTTTTTCCGCATCAAGTTCCGAAAGAAACTTATTTATAATTTCCGCAAAAACCATATCGTCGATTCTGCAGTCCATATCGTCCGGCGAAGGGATACATTCTTCCATTTCCGCGCTGAGTTCGCAAACGAATGCGTTTCTTTTAAGTGCGTTTTTCTTCCGGCAGCAATTGAGCGAAATATTGCGGATTATCCGGGCAAGAAACGCATAGAGATAAGTTTTCGGTTCGTTCGGCGGAATTATATTCCAGGCTTCAAGATAAGTATCGTTTTCACATTCCTCCGCTGTTTCGATATCTTTTACTATTCCGTTTGAAACAGCGCGAAGACGTTTTCCGTATTTTTCGGAAGTTTTTTCTATTGCCGTTTCGTCGCGTTCAAAATATAATTCAACGATTTTTTCGTCTTCCAAGGCTTTTCATCTCCTTTCCGTTTTACTAAAAAGGCCTTCAACCAAATAAGCACCTTTTTCCGGCAGAAGGTTACACTTTTTTATAAAAAAGGAACGGCAAAGCCGTTCCTTTTCCGATATTATTTTAATTATTTATTGAGTTCTTCCATTTCTTCAACAAGTTCGCCGAAGAGTTTGAGAGCGGAGTTAACGGGTTCCGGGCTGCTCATATCTACGCCGGCAATTTTGAGAAGAGAAATGGGGTCTGCGCTTCCGCCGCTGGAAAGGAATTTTTTATAATCCGCAACAGCGGGTTCGCCTTCGGAAAGGATTCTGTTTGCAATTGCAACTGCGGCGGAAAAACCGGTTGCATACTGGAATACGTAGTAGTTATAGAAGAAATGGGGGATTCTTGCCCATTCAAGAGCAATTCCGTCATCGGAAACCATATCGGGTCCGAAATAGAGTTTGTTGAGTTCGTGATATTTTGTGGAAAGAGCATCTGCGGTAAGAGCTTCTCCCCTTTCGGACATTCTTCCGATTTCTCTTTCGAATTCTGCAAACATGGTCTGGCGATAAACGGTGCCTTTGAAAGAATCGAGGAAATGGTTGATGAGATATGCTCTTTCGGTCTTATCGGTGGTTTTTCCGAGAAGGTGACGCATAAGAAGAACTTCGTTGCAGGTGGAAGCAACTTCCGCAACAAAAATTACGTAACCTGCGGTGTTGACAGGCTGATATTTTGTGCTGTGATAGCTGTGGAGAGCATGGCCCATTTCGTGAGCAAGAGTGAACATGCTGTCAAGGGTATCCTTATGGTTAAGGAGAACATAAGGATGGGGTTTTCCGGAACCGGTGGAATATGCTCCGCCGCGTTTGCCTTCGTTTTCATAAACGTCGATCCAGCGGTTTTCAAAGCCTTCTTTAAGAAGTGCGGTATAATCTTCGCCGAGAACTGCAAGAGCTTCGAGAACGGTTGCTTTTGCTTCGTCGATGCTGATTTTGGAAGCGGCGTCGGCTACGATGGGAGTATAAACGTCATACATATGGAGTTCGTCAACTCCGAGCATTTTTTTGCGGAGAGCGACGTATTTATACATTTTATCAAGGTTGCTGTGAACAGCTTCGATAAGGTTATCGTAAACTTCTTCCGGAACTTCGGTATGGTCAAGAGCCGCTTCGCGGGTCGTATTATATTTTCTTGCTTTTGCGAAGAAGTTGCGTTTTTTGAATTCGCCGTCAAGGGTCATTGCAATGGTGTTTTTGAAATCGCCGTAGCGGCCGTAGAATGCTTCAAAAGCGTTTTTGCGGAGGACGCGGTCGGAGCTTTCCTCCAGCGGAACAAAGGAACCGTTGGTAAGGGCGTGTTCGTTGCCTTCGGAGTCAACAACGCTCGGGAATTTAAGGTCGGCATTGCGGAGGATTCCGCCGATTTTATCTGCGGAATCTGCCATTTCCTCTGCGGAAGCAAGAAGGGCTTCTTCCTCTTTGGAAAGGATATGGGCGGCTCTTCTGCGGATCTTATAAATGGTTCTGCGGTAAGTTTCAAGTTCGGGACATTCGGCATAGAAAGAATTAAGTTTTTCTTCCGGGATAGCCATGATTTCGGGAGTTGCAAAAGCGGAAGCGGATTCAATAGCAACAATAGTTGCCATTGCTTTTCCGCGGAAATCCTGATATTTTGCATTGCTCATATCCTGGTCGCCGCTGCAGCTTGCGTAGGTATAAAGAGTTTCAAGACGGACGGAAAGTTCGTCTTCTTTTTTGAAATATTCAAGAAGGTTTGCGGCGGATTCGCCAAGGGTTCCCTGATATTTTGCAACAACTTCGGGATATGCTTTAAGCGCTTCGTATTCAGCAAGCCATGCTTCGTCGCTTTCGAACATATCTTTAAGGTTCCAGGTATATTCTTCCGGAACTTCGCTTCTTTTAAGGATTTTTTCTTCTGCCATAATTAAGAAACCTCCGATTAAAAAACATTTTGCGTTCGACAATGGGAATTTTTCCCGCGTACACGGACATTATACTACATATCGCTTTAAAATGCAAAAGAAAAAGCTCCCGAAAGGGAGCTTTTTGTTGTTATCCTTTCATAGTCATAGGAGTATCACTATCAAAGTCTGGTGTGTACATTTCTACTTTTCCATTATTCACCTGAATTTCAAAAGGCTCCGCACTATGATAAGGTCCATCCCAATTAAATTCATATCCAGAAGAAGCACCACCTGTTATCTCATATGGTACATTTTTATATTCTGCTTCGTGATAGTAATCGTCTTCATCTTCATCTTTATAGTCTGTAGTATCAACAACATAAATATCACAATAGTTTTCATCAACGAAATAAATCTTATATGTTTCTTTAGATACAAAATACTTACTAGAATATGTATAAGTTCCTTTAACTGTTTTTCCAATTAAAGCTTCGTATAATTCACTTTTTTTATTTGCTTGAATATTTGAGCTTAAAAAAAGCATTGCAACCGCAAAAATTACAACTAAAGAAAACCCAATTTTCATATTTCTATTTCGTTTATTAACAAGCTTTTCTTGCTCTGCTTTCTTTATTTCTGCTCTTTCTTCCTCTTTTATTCTTTCTTCTTCCTCTCTTTCGGTGCATTTGCTATAAAGTTCATCAGAATCTTTATATCCGGCAACCAACTTAAATTTTTCCGCCGCGGATTTAAAATCATCTGCGGAGCACGCAGAATTAAAAGCAGTTTTTGCTTCGTTATAAAGTTTTTCAAGTTGAGCATTTTCTTTACGGATATTTATACTGTTAATATATCCCAAAACTTCATTTTTAAGATTATCATTTGCGAAGCGCACAACTTTTTTATAGTTAATATTATCGCTAAATGGTTCAAACTGATTTATAAGCTTCTCTTTTTTTGAAACTTTCAGTTCTGCTAAAAGTTTTCCAAGATAAGCTTCCGCATTTTCCGGTTCCATATCAAGAACCGCATCGCAATATGCGCTTGCCGTATCCCATTCTCCATCTTCGAGGAAAAGATTTGCACGTTTAAGAAGGCTTTCGGCACTTGCATTTGCATTTATTTTGATTTCCGATAGATTTTTTACTGCTGAAGCAGAATTTATTTTATTAAGTTCTTCTCTTGTTATAAATTCAAGATTTACCGAATGACAAACAGGGCACTTATCAAAATCCGTAATTTTGCTCTGAACACGTTCGTTATTGCTTGCTGCCATATGCATATCAAGCGTTGTTCCGCCTATCGCAGCACCTATTTGTCCAATTGCACTGAATACCCCCATAGCTGCATTCAAAGTGTTATCTTTTACATCTTTATCCGTATAGCAAAAGACATGACCGCAAACTTTACATTTTTTTATGTACTCCATTTTCATCTCTCCCCTGCAATAAAAAATGCGCAGCCGAAGCCGCGCATAAAAAACGCAACGCTCCGATTGCTGCGACACAACTTTCGACCAAATAACGGTATGCGAAAATAGAGCATGCATTTTTATCAGGAGATAAAAATACACACCGTTACAAGGTCAATTATTAAGTTGCGTCGCAACTTTATTATAGCGCAGAGAAATCCAAATTACAATAAGGGAAGCAAAAGAAAAAGCTCCCTTCCGGGAGCTTTTTTGAAATTCCATTATTTTGCAAGCATCATGCGGTCGTTGGAGAATTCTTTTCCGCTTACTTCCTCGAACTTTGCAAGAAGGTCGGAAACTTTAAGGTTTTTCTTTTCCTCGCCGGAAATATCGAGGATAACGTGGCCATGGTCCATCATGATAAGGCGGTTGCCGTATTTGATGGCATCGTTCATGTTATGAGTTACCATAAGGGTGGTAAGGTGGTTTTCGGTAACGACTTTGTTGGTCATTTCGAGAACGGTTTTTGCGGTTTTGGGGTCAAGGGCGGCTGTGTGTTCATCAAGAAGGAGAAGCTGCGGTTTCTTGATGGTTGCCATAAGAAGGGTCAGAGCCTGGCGCTGACCGCCGGAAAGAAGTCCGACTTTGGAATCAAGTCTGTCCTCAAGACCAAGGTCAAGAGTTTTGAGGAGTTCGACGAACTGTTCGCGTTCCTTGTTGCTGATTCCCCATTTGAAACTTCTGTTTTTTCCGCGGCGAAGAGCAAACGCAAGGTTTTCTTCGATCCACATATCCCCTGCTGTTCCGCGAAGAGGATCCTGGAAAACGCGGCCGATATATTTTGCGCGTTTATATTCAGGATCTTTTGTAACGTCGTTGCCGTCGATGGTAATATGGCCTTTATCAAGTTCAAAAACACCCGCAACAGCATTGAGCATGGTGGATTTTCCCGCTCCGTTACCGCCGATTATGGTTACAAAATCGCCCTCATCAAGGTGGAGGTTAAGGTCGATAAGAGCTTCCTTCTGAACGGGGGTTCCTTTATTAAATGTTTTATATACATGTTTTATATCAAGCATTTAATCACCCTCCTTTCCGGAAAGCTTTGCAACGGCGGAATCTTTAAGACCGGGCGCAATAAGAGCGATCACAACGATTATTGCTGTGATAAGTTTCATATCGTCCGCGGTGATTTTGATAACGGTATCCGCGGTAAGGCTGATTCTGAGAACAAAGGCAATTATTATTCTGTAAACGACAGAACCGATCACAACGCCCGCAAGACGGTGGAAATAGGTTTTTTTACTAAAAAGAACTTCGCCTATCATAATGGCCGCAAGACCGATTACGATTGTACCTACGCCCATGTTGATATCGGCATAACCCTGGTACTGTGCAAGAAGAGCACCGGACATTGCAACAAGTCCGTTGCCTACAATAAGACCGAGAACTATATAGACCTTGGTATTTGCGCCCATTGCTCTTACCATATGGGGATTATTGCCGGTTGCACGGAGAGCGCATCCGATTTCGGTTCCGAAGAAGCAATAAACTGCGATTATGAGAACAACCGCAAAAACAACACCGACAAGAAGACCCGCCCATTTGGAAGGAATTCCAAGAGCTTTGATCTGGCTGAAAAGGGTAACTTCGTTAAGAAGGCCGAAGTTTGCTTTTCCCATAATACGAAGGTTTATTGAATAAAGTGCAAACTGGGTCAAAATTCCGGCAAGAAGATCCGGAATTTTGAATTTTGTATGGAGAAAACCGGTTACGGAACCGGCGGCCATTCCGCTTATTGTTGCGATAAGAATTGCAAGAATAGGAGAAACACCGGCGGCAACGCAAACCGCGGAAACAGCTCCGCCAAGGGTAAGGCTTCCGTCAACGGTAAGGTCCGCATAATTAAGTACTCGATATGTAAGATAAAGTCCAAGCGCCATTATTGCCCAGATTACACCAAGGGTGGCGCCGCCCTGGATATCCCAGAGCCAGCTCATAATATTCATTTAAACAATAACATCCTAATCTAATTATTAATATACGGTTGCGGCGTTTTCAAGAACTTCCGCGGGAATTTCAACGCCAACGCTTTCTGCGAAGGTTTTGTTGACAACAAGAGCACATTCTTTCTGGGTTTCAACAGCGATTTCGGAAGCGGATTCGCCGTTAAGAACGCGGACAGCCTGTGCAGCGGTTTGTTTTCCGAGTTCATAGTAATCGATTGCGGTGGTTGCAATTCCGCCTTCGGCGATCATTGCTTCAACAGCGCAGAAAACAGGGATCTGGTTTTCAACAGCAGTCTGGTTTACGGTTGCCATTGCGGAAGCAAATGCGTTATCGGAAGGAATATAAATTGCGTCAACACTTCCGACTACGGAAGAAATAACCTGGGGAATATCGTTGGAAGAGGAAGAAGTCTGGATAATTACTTCCATTCCAAGAGCTTCTGCTGCAAGTTTTGCTTCGTCTGCCTGGATTGCGGAGTTGGGTTCGCTGGAAGTATAGAGAATTGCAATTTTCTGTGCATCGGGAAGAACGTCTTTAATAACTGCGATCTGGTCTGCAATAACGGGCATATCAAGAGTTCCGGTTACGTTTTTGCCGGGAGCTTCGTTGGATTCAACAAGTCCTGCACCGACTGCATCGGTTACTGCGGTGAAGAAAACAGGAATATCGGTTTCCTGGAAAACGTTAACTGCGGACTGTGCTGCGGGAGTTGCGATTGCAAGAGCAAGATCAATTCCGCTGTTTGCAAAGATATCGCAGATCTGCTGGCAGTTGCCAACTTCGCCGGAAGCGTTCTGGAAATCGATTTTAAGATTTTCGCCTTCAACATAGCCTGCTTCTGCAAGGCCGTCTACAAAGCCCTGGTAAGCTTCATCAAGGGAAGCGTGCTGCATAAACTGGATTACGCCGACGGTTACAACGCCGTCATCAGCGGTGTTTCCGCAGCCGGAAACTGCAAGCATCATTACAAGTGCCATAATAACTGCAAGAACTTTTTTCATTTTGGTTACCTCCAAAATTTAAAATTTGTTTATTTAAAAACCTCTTTTGGGGCTAATTAAATACTGAATAAAAAAAGTCCCCGCAAAACATGCAGGGACGAACAAACAAAATCCGCGATACCACTCTGCTTTCGTACCGGCCTCGCAACCGGAACCTTAATAGGCTTAAAAGTCTTAGCGATGTAACGGTCGCACCCGTTGTATCTACTGCAATTTTCAACACACTGCTCGCAGAATGAACTTCGGAACGGATATTACGCTTTTGCCTCGCACCAACCGGCAATTCTCTGAAGCTTTTCTCCGCCCTACTCTTTCTGCTCAAACGCATTTAGTTGGCTATGAAATTATGTAACCTATACTACCAATATTCAGTGAAAAAGTCAAGTCTTTTTTCGATTTTTGCAAAAATATTTATCTTTTCCTGCATAACGCGAATAATTATGCACGCTGCATATCTTTTTTCTTTCTGTAATCAGGTTTTCTGCTGTTCGATTTTTTATCGAATCTTTTTTTCTCAAAAGTTTTTTTGACAAAATCGCGTTTTTCCTCTCTGGTAAGCAGCACAACTGTTTCGCAATGGTCGGTAAAAGGGAACATATCCACCGGCTGGATTTTTTTGACCTCATAGCCGTTTTTTGTTATAAATTCAAGGTCGCGGGAAAGAGTTACCGGATTGCATGAAACATAGACAAGTTTTTTTGGGGAAAGAATTTTTACAGCGGTCAGAAATTCCTCGGTGCTTCCGGCCCTTGGCGGATCCATAAAAACAACGTCCGCTTTTTCCCTTCCGGCGGCCATTTTTACCATAAAATCGCCCGCATCGCCTTTAAAAAATTCGATGTTTTCGATTTTGTTTTCCTTTGCGTTCATTCTTGCATCGCGAACGGCGTTTCCGTTGAGTTCAACGCCGATGACACTTTTCGCTTTTTTTGCGGCAACCATTCCGATGGTTCCGATTCCGCAATAAGCATCGATTACGCTTTCCTTTCCGGTAAGGCCGGCAAATTCTATTGCTTTATTATAAAGCACTTCGGTTTGTATCGGGTTTATCTGGTAGAAAGAACTGGGCGAAATTCTGAAGCGGCAACCGCAAAGTTCATCGGTTATATAACCTTTTCCAAAGGAAACCTTTTCCCTTTCGCCAAGTACCATGCTGGTGCGTTTTTCGTTGATATTGATAACAACGGTGGAAATTTCCGGATGGAGTTTGAGAAGTTCCTTAACAAAGTTGTTTCCGGAAGGAAAAACATGGGTTCCGAGAACAAGAACGACCATGATCTCTCCCGTTTTGATTCCCCTGCGGACAAGAACATGGCGCAAAAGACCTTTTCCGGTATCCTCATTGAAAGGTTCCATTTTAAAACCTTTTAAAAGTCCGCGGATGCTGCGGATTATCTCCTGGCATTTTTCGTCCTCGATAAGGCATTTGTCCACCTGGACAATATAATGGGTACCTTCCTGATAGGTTCCGCAGATTATATTGCCTTTTTTGTCTTTTCCGAAAGCGGCGGTAACCTTGTTACGATAAAAACATGGATAGCGCATTCCGATTATTCTTTCAAGCTTTCCGAATTTTCCAAGTAGTTCCTCCTCGTTTTTTTGTTTCATCTCAAGCTGTTCCGGGTAAGGCACACCGGTATAGCGGCATCCTCCGCATTTTTTTGCAACAACGCAAACGCTTGGCATTAAAACACATCCTTTAAAGATATTCTGCAAAAATTATATCATAGAGAAGCTTTTTTTACAACAAAAAAGCGGCGGGCTTTTGCCCGCCGCAAACCTTTTTTATTCTTTGCCAAGCTGTTTTGCAAGGTCTTCTATAACACCTTTACGGGTGATGATTCCGCAAAAAGCGCCGCGGCCGTCAACAATCGGAACAAAGTTCTGGTTCGAAACCGCAACAATAACGTCTTCCTGTTCCGCAGCAATTAAAAGCGAAGGGCAGAAATCCTTTCTTATGATATCTTTTATGTAATAGGATTCATGGTCTTTCATTTCGGCGCTCTGAAGATTCATTATATGGCGAAGAAAGTCCCCTTCGGTGACTGTTCCGGCATAAATTCCGTTTTCATCAAGGACCGGAACGGCGGTGTAGCCATAACGCATGAATTTTTCAAGTCCCTGACGAACGGTGTTATTTTCATAAAGAAAAGCAGTTGATATTTTCGGAATCATTATTTTTGCAATGTTCATTTTGTTTCTCCCTTAATATTCAGCGTGTTTTCATCTTACAAATATATTATACTATATTTTGGAACGTTTTTGGTAAAAACTTTAAAAGAATTTGTTAATTTACTTTAAATTTATTCATCTTTGAAAAGACATTTTATAATTTAACAAATTATTCTTGACAAAGGGCTTTCTTTTCGATATAATAATAAAGCTATCGAGGTGTAGCGCAGGTGGTAGCGCGCCAGTTTCGGGTACTGGAAGCCGTGAGTTCGAGTCTCGCCACTTCGACCAAATTTGCACTCCTATTTTGATACAATAGTTATCAAGGTAGGAGTGTATTTTTTAAGGAGTTCATAGACTGATGGAAAATATTCGTACATATTTGGATGCCACAATGTGTCTGCTATGGATTGTGACATACACCCTTGTTTTGATTGGAACCGTCAAATACAAGTATCCGTTGATTCCTTCCAGCACACAATTAATCATTGCGCCTTTTGAATTTTCCATGTGGCTTGGTTTCATTATCGGCGGCGGATTTTCTATTAATTATGTTACCGCAGCTTATTCGTATTGGACAATAATAGAAATAGCCATTATTTATGTTGTACTAAAGATTAGCAATACTTCCTCGGAGAGTAAATGGTTATACCTTATTGCGGTTTGCACAATGACTTGCATTATGTATTATCTCGCGATTTACAAAGGGTGGATGTTTTTCTTTTCGTATTTCAACACATTTGTAGGTGAAATCTTTTGGCTTATCTACTTCCACAAAAAGGATTATCCAATCAAACCCATTGTATTGATTATTTTTATTGCAAAGTGTATCGGTGATGCAATTTCTATTCCTGTTTATTTTGGAAGAGGTATTTGGATTATCAGCTTGATTAGTATATTGTTGCCTACTCTTGATATCCTTTTTATTCTTGCGTATATAAAACGAAAAAAGAAGAACATGTCGATTACCGCATCTCCGTGAGGCAATCACGTTAAAAACTTTGACGGGCTCGCCTCTCTTATCATAGTTTCATTTTTGAGTGAAACCTTTTGAAACCATATGAAACCGTATCATTATTGTCAAAACACTTCAGCTGAAAAGCAGCAGACAAAATGTCTGCTGCTTTTTTGTTTTTATTCATGTATCTCAAGCGGAAGGCCGTCCGGATCTTTGAAAAAAGTTGCTTTTCCCCCGGTAAATTCATCGATCCTTACCGGTTCGCAGATTATTCCTTTTGATTCAAGTTCCTTCACGGCGGAATCCACATCATCAACTTTAAATGCAATGTGACGAAGGCCGTAGCTTTCCGGCGAAAGCCTTTCCGGGTGGTTTTTCATAATAAAAAGTTCGATTGCCGTTTCATCGTTCAGCTTTAAATCGATTTTCCAATCGTCCCTTTCCGGACGGTAATTTTCACGAATTATCGAAAATCCGAGCTTATTGACATAAAAATCCATTGCCGAATCTTTATCAGAACAAATTATCGCAATATGGTGAATAAGGTTCATCAAAACTCACTCCTTTTTATAATTTTATATTATCATAAAAAAACGGCGGTATCAATCCCGCCGTCTTATATTTTATGCATGCAGTTTTTGCGTTGGTCTTTTGCCGAATTTTCGTTCATAAGCTCTTGAAAATCCGCTTGAAGTTTCAAAACCGTATTTAAGGGCAACATCAAGGGTTGCTACGCCTTTTTCAATATCGTTTTCCGCAAGTTCAAGACGTTTTTCCCGAACATAGCTCATAAGGCTTTTTCCGGTTTCTTCCTTAAAAACCCGGCAGAAATGAA
Source organism: Oscillospiraceae bacterium (assembly GCA_018110905.1). Classification (GTDB taxonomy): domain Bacteria; phylum Bacillota; class Clostridia; order Oscillospirales; family Ruminococcaceae; genus UMGS1668. Next base: position 27,246 of record JAGBAZ010000024.1, on the reverse strand, counting down.
AAACCGAATAGCCTGCGTTCGAAGCGATAGTTTCGGCGGTAAGTTCATCGGAAAGGTGGCTTTTTATAAATTCCTTTGTTTTTTCAATGCTTTCCCTGTAATCCATATATAAACCTTCTTTCGAAGAAATTTTTCGGGAGGTCGGCGCAAAAGCAGGAGTGAGAAATCTTTTACGCCGGCAAAATGGAGATGACAGTTATTTATATAAAAAAAGCAAAAACGGACTTTTCCCGTTTCGGAAAAGTCCGTTTTTGCTTAAAAAGGGCTGTCAGTTATCTGACAGCCCTTTGATTACATCTATGGATATTAAAACCGTGGACTCCCCTTAACCCGAGAAAAAACGATCTTACGGAAATTATCCTGACTTATGCTTCATCCTCGGAAGGCGCCTTCCCATTTTTCCAAAACAGTGGCACAATGCCTTCTTCGTCGGCAAATACAGTTGAGGTAACAGTAACGGATTCTCACCGTTTTCCCTTTCGCAAATTTACGAAAGCCATTAAGGCAACCATAAGACCCACGCTATTCACTTTTCAAACTGCAATTTTATTTTATCATCACAGCAGTTTTTCTGCAAGTCCGAACTTGCTGAAAAAAATCAAAGTTCCGGAACATGCTTAGGCATTTTTTCGCTTTCAACAACCGTTACCATATCGCAAAGTTTTTTGAGTTTCTCGGAAGCATAGCGGCCGGTAAAAACAAGTTCCGTTCCCGGAGTTTTAAGCGAAATAAGCTCTTCAATATCTTTTATTGTAACAAGACCGAAATACATCGGAATCGTTATTTCATCAAGGACAACAAGGCCGAAACTTGCACTTTTAAGCGCCTGTTTTGCTCTTTCAAGCCCTTTTTTGGCGCAGTCCAGATCTGTTTTATCCGGTTCTCTTCCGGCAATACAGCCGGTTCCGCAGCCGAACTGGGCGGTAACGATCCCCGGAATCGCTTTCCGGAGCGCCATTATATCTCCCTTTGGATCATCTTTGATGAATTGTCCGACAAAGATGCGTCTTCCCTCTCCGGCAACTCTTAACGCAAGACCAAGGGCCATTGTTGTTTTTCCTTTTCCGTCGCCGGTATAAAGTCTTACAATACCTTTATTCAAAAAGACACACCTCCTTTACAGACTTTTACAAAATAAATATACACCTTTATCTTAAAAATTTCAAGATTTTTTATAAACCGGCTTAACAAGTTTTTCCGCGGTTTTCAAAAGTTTAAAATCTGCTTTTGCCATTTCAAGATTATCGCCCGGAATAAGGCTTGGTTTAAGCGCTTCGGCAACTTTCGGAAAAAATTCCTCACGTTTTCCGTCAAAATCTATTACAAGGAACAGATGCGGAGCAAGGTCGTTTTCCTTTTGTCCCCAAAGAACATAGGCGGAATATACATTTTCGCAATTTAAAAAATAATTTTTAAGCGCGGTTTCGATCCTTTCCGGAATAAACGAGGGTTTGGTAAGTTTTATTCCGTTTTCCTGTTTTTCGGTGGGTTTCCCGTCGTTCCTTTGAAAAATCATGGATTTTCCATGGGGATTGATTATTATTCCGGTAATTTTTCCATCACTTTTTTTGACGATCTCATCGATTTTTGAAAAGGGCATAACGTTTGCTTTGTCCTTTGGAAGCGGACTTTTTTCAAAAGCCGAAAAGCTTGAAAAAATCGGGATCATCTTTCCTTTTTCTTTTACGTCAAGAAGCGGGATAGTATTTATATTGTCACGATAAGGAACAAGAAAATTAGCCGTTCCTACTTTACCGAAAAAATCCCGAAGAAAATCCGCATCCGGTTTTTCAGCCATTCTTTCGGAAGCAGAATCCACATCTATCCCGCTTTCGAATTTTGTAATATCTTCACTCATCAGATTTTCTTCCTTTCAGAATTTTTTCCGCAAGCTTTTTCATATCTTCCGGCAGAGGACTTTCAAATTCAAGCATTGTTCCGTTTATTGGGTGCTCAAAAACCATTTTGCTGCGGTGCAGCGCCTGGCGATCCAGATGCTCAAGGCTTCCGCCGTAGAGTTCATCTCCGCAGAGAGGGTGACCTATATGGGCAAAGTGTACCCTTATCTGGTGGGTCCTCCCGGTTTTCGGTTTAACGCGGACAACTGTGAGCACGCCGTTTGTTCCGACGGTTTCATATTCGGTAACAGAAGGCTGGCCCGTTTCCGCAATAAAGCTTTTATGGACAAGCGGATCGCTGTCATCAATAGGGGCATCTATGATTCCGGAAGGTTCTTCGGGCACGCCTTCGATTATTGCGATATATTCCTTCTCTCCTCCGTTTTTGGTGAGCACCGCAGCGGAATGCGCGTGCTTTCCGATAACTATTATCCCGGAAGTGTCCATATCAAGGCGCCCCACAACGTGAAATTTTGCGTTTCCATAACGTGCCGCGCAGTAATTTGCAACAGTATCCGTCTGGTGGTTTTTCGAAGGGTGCACCGGCATACGGACCGGTTTATCGAAGACAACTATGTCCTCGTCCTCGTAAAGAGTTTCTATTTCAAGTTCCGGATTCGGTGTGAAATAACTTTCTCCCTCCGGTATATATGCTTTGAGCACCGAACCGGCTTTTATCCTGTCAATTGTGCGTATCGGTACTTCATCGAGCAAAAGAGAGTTTTCGGTATGGCGCATTTTTACTATCAGCGCATAGGAAAAATTGCAGCAATACCGAAGATAATGATATGCCTGTTTCCCGTCGTGCTCAGCGGTTATGCTGAAAACAAGTTCGCGCATTTTTCTCTCTCCTTTTACTCAAAATAAGGCGCCCTTCCGGGCGCCGTTTTGTTTTTTATTTTTTAAGAAGATCACGGATTTCCATAAGAAGTTTTACTTCGTCGGAAAGTTCCGGTTCTTTTTCTTCCTCAACAGCAGCTTCCGCAGCTTTTGCGGCTTCCTCCTCGGCTTTTTTCTTTGCCTCGGCTTTTTCTTTTGCAGCATTGAAAGTTTTTACAATAAGGAAAACAACAAAAGCAATAAGTATGAAATCGATTATGGTGGAGATAAAAGTTCCGATTGCCATTACAACCGCCGGATCGGTCACTTCGCCTGCTTCGTTAACAACTTCCGGGGAAAGGACGATGTTGAGCTCGGTAAGATCAACATCGCCGATGAGCCAGCCGATGAAAGGCATGAAAACATCATTTACAAGGGAAGTTGTGATTTTTCCGAAGGCTGTTGCAATGATAACACCGACAGCCATATCAAGGACGTTGCCTTTTGCAATAAAAGTTTTGAATTCTTCAATAAATTTTTTCAATGTTTTCAAATCCTTTCTGTTTATGAATCAATGTCTTCTCCATGTTGAAGGCATAAAGAGTATCAGCATCGGGAAAATTTCAAGTCTTCCGGTAAGCATCAAAAGCGAAAGGAAGAGTTTTTCAATTCCGCCAAACATATTATAAACTCCGCCGTGGCCGACTTCGCCCAACGCAGGTCCGACGTTGTTGAAGCATGAAAGAACCGCACTGAAAGAGGTTTCATAATCGTGCCCCATCATCATTATTACAATACTTGCGACGGCAAGAATTGCAAAAAACGCACTTATATATACCATTATAAAACTTCTGGTTTCTTTGTCAACAATTTTGCCTTCAAATTTAATGGTGGTAATTTCATGCGGGTGAGCAAGACGATGAGATTCCTTTCGGAGCATTTTGAACATCATTATAATTCGGCTTATTTTAATACCGCCGGCGGTTGAACCGGCACAGGCACCTGTAAAAAGAAGCACCAAAATTACGGAATGGCAAAGCATTGGCCAGTTCATAAATTCAACGCCTCCGAAACCGGTTGTGGAAATTATCGCACCTGTTTGGAAAAACGCCTTTCTTATTGCAACGCCGAAATCTCCGTAATATTCTGTCGCATTTATTCCCATTATTACTGTGCTTACGGCAACTATTGCAAGGAAAACCCTAAGTTCTTCACTTTTAAAAACAATTTTGAAACGGCGGAGAAGCATAAGGTAATAGAGGTTGAAGTTCACTCCAAAAACAATCATAAAAAATCCTACAACCCACTCAACATAGGCGCTTCCATAATCCGCAATTCCCGCATTGCGGACGCTGAAACCGCCCGTTCCGGCGGTTGACATTGCGGTTGTCACCGCATCAAAAACTCCTATTTCTCCGAAAAGAAGCAAAACCGCTTCGATTACGGTGAGCCCGGAATAGATTCCGTAAAGGATAAGGGCGTTCGAACTGGATTTCGGCGCAATTTTACCGACAGTGGGTCCAGGGACTTCCGCCCTCATAATATAAAGCGAATGTCCTTCGGAAAACTGGGTCAGCATAAGCAGGAACATGATTATTCCCATACCGCCTATCCAATGGGTAAAGGCGCGCCAGAAAAGGATTCCTTTCGGAAGGATTTCCACATCTTCGAGAATTGTTGCACCGGTTGTTGTGAAGCCGGAAACGGTTTCAAAAAACGCATCAATAAGCGAAGGGATTGAGCCGCTTAAATAAAACGGCATTGCTCCGAAAAACGAAACAAAAATCCAGCCCGCCGCAACGGCAATATAGCTTTCCCTTGCAAAAACAAGATCGTTTTTTGGCTTTTTAAGCCCGAAAAACGCCGCAACACAAAAAGTTGCCATAATGCTGTAAACAAAGGGCATTATTACATCAAATTCACCGTATATTACCGAAACAATCAGCGGAAGGATCATAAAAACGGATTCCGCCATTAAAATCATTCCGATGATGTAACGAATCATTTTATAGTTCATTTTATCTCATGATATCGTCGAGTTCATCAATGGTGTTTACGCCTTCGGTGATTACAACGACGGAATCTCCTTTCCTGATACAATCAAAACCTCCGGGGATTATCGCGCGGCCTTTTCTTACAATTGCCGCAACAAGAACATTTTGTTTTATTGGAAGATCCTTCAGTTGAACCCCTATATAATTCGCATCGTCCCTTACGACAAATTCAAGAGCTTCGATACGGTTATCTACAATTCTTCTGAGGGATTCAACCTTATTCTTGCTGTAGGAGTTCTGAATAGCGCGAACATAGGAACTTATGCGCTCAGCTGTAATAAGTTTCGGGGAAACAACGCTTTCAATACCGCTGTTTTCGATAACTTCCGGGAAAGAAAGATGATGGACTTTTGTTATTACTTTTTCAACGTCCTTTGCCTTTGCGTACATTCCGTAGATTATGTTCATTTCATCAAGTCCGGTGAGTGCGACAAAGCCGTCGAAATCCATAATTCCTTCTTCGAGGAGGACATCTTTTTCCGTTGCGTTTGCGCAAACAATCGAAGCCTTCGGAAGAAGCTCGGAAAGTTCTTCACATCTCTTCTGGTTCTGTTCAACAATTTTTACGTCAATTCTCATATCGATAAGCTGGTTTGCAAGATAATAAGCTATCATTGAACCGCCGACTATCATTACGCTTTTAACCGGGCGCTTAAAGCTTCCTATTGCCTCGAAGAAATCATGGATATTCTTCGGGGAAGCGGTTATGTTGATTTTATCGCCTTCGCGAAGGATAAAATCGCCTCGGGGAATTGTAATATCTTCTCCCCTTCTTACCGCGCAGATAAGAACCTTTATCTTATATTTTCCATAGATATCTTTAAGTGCAAGGTCGCAAAGAGGACATTCTTTTCCTATTGTATATTCAACAAGTTCAACATGGCCGCGGCAGAAAAGTTCAACGTCGTTTGCGGAAGGGAAACGAAGTATCCTTGAAATTTCGTTTGCCGCAGAAAGTTCCGGGTTTACTATCATGGAAAGTCCAAGTTCTTCCTTCATAAGCTCGAGCTGGGTCCGATATTCCGGGTTTCTTACCCTTGCAATGGTTTTCGAAGCGCCGATCTGTCTTGCTATAAAGCAGGAAAGAATATTTACTTCGTCCGCGGAAGTTGCGGCAATTACAAGGTCGGATTCGGCAATTTCCGCTTCCTCAAGATATTCCTTTGATGCACCGTTTCCGCAAAGGGTCATTATATCGATTCTGTTCTGAACTTCCTCAAGGCGTTCTTCGTTTGTATCCATAACAAGAACTTCGTGACCTTCCTTAACAAGTTGGGAAGCAAGGGTGCTTCCGACTTTTCCTGCACCGATAATTACGATTTTCATTTATTTTTTCCTTTCGGATAAATTCATTTACATTCTTTCAAAATCAAAAGGTTTATATTCCGCCGAAGCTTCCGCTTCATTATCAATGATTTTCTTTACAACTGCCGGAACACCCGCAACAAGCGCGTTTTCCGGAACGTCTTTTGTTACAACAGCACCGGAAGCAACAACCGCACCTTTTCCGATGGTCACTCCCGGGTTGATAAATGCCCCGCCGCCGATCCAGACATTATCTTCTATGGTTATCGGAAAAGCAAGCTCGTTTCCTTCGTCGTTTATTCTTTCGCATGCTTTTATCGGATGGGTCGCGGTGCAAATGGTAACGCAGGGCCCTATCATAACGTTATCGCCGATTGTTACCGCGCAGGAATCATAAATGGTACAGTTGAAATTGCAGTAAAAATTATCGCCGACAGAAATATTGGAACCCTGGTTGCATTTGAAGCCGTTTTCAACAAAACAGTTTTTTCCGGTTTTTGCAAAAAAGTTTTTTATAAATTCCACTCTTTTGTCGAATTCGGAATAAGGAATATTGTTATATTCCGTGCATTTATCCCTTGCTTCAAACATTTCTTTAAGAAAACTTGATGCCTGGAACATCATTCCTGCATCGCGTTTTTCAATTTCAGTCATAAACCATACCTCTTGAATAATTACTATATAATAGGTATGATACACCTTTTCATAATTAAAAACAAGCACATTTTGGAAAGGCTTTTTGTGCAAAATCACCTTCCCTCACGGCTTTCGGTTGACAAAAGAGCGTTTTTTTATTATATTTGTATTTGTGGTAATTTGAATTTTTAAAACCCCTTGAAAAGAAAAGGAGAATTATATAATGTCAAACGGCACAAGAATCGATCCCGAAGAACGTGAACCCCGCGCAATTAAAATAAGGCAGCCGAAACACACCGGAAGAAAAATCGTTTTTTCCGTTCTTGCTGTTTTATCCGCTGTTCTGGTTATCGGCGCCGGTGTTTTTGCATACATAAATTTCGGCGATTATTTTGAATTTGATAAATTCGGAAAAACTTCCGAAGAGTCTTCCTCCCCGGAAAGTGAACCCGAAATTCCGGAGGAATCTTTTGAACCCGAAATTCCGGAAGAAAGCGAACCGGAACACATTGTCCCGGAAGAACCGGCTGAACCCGAGGTTCCCGAAGAACCTGTTGAACCCGAAAAACCGGAAATACCAAAAGACGAATGGTTCATGCTTCTTGTTAACAAAGAAAATCCGCTTTCAGAAGATTTTTCCATCGAAGCGGTAACTATCGATGCCAAGGGACACACCGTTGACGCAAGAATTGCAGAAGACCTTTCCGCAATGATTTCCGCAGGCGAAGCTGAAGGACTTGATTTTGTTATCCAGACCGCTTTCCGCACTTACGCAAAACAAAAAGAGTTCTTTGAAGCCGGAACCACCGATGCCGCTCCCGGAACAAGCGAACACAACAGCGGTCTTGCAATCGATATCGGCTGTGCAAACGGAAACTTTGAAGGTTCCCCTGAAGAAACATGGCTCCTTGAACACGCACACGAATACGGATTCATTCTCCGCTATCCTGCAGACAAGACCGATATAACCGGTTTTGAACATGAACCATGGCATTTCCGTTATGTCGGAAAAGAACAGGCCGTTCTTATCAAAGAATCCGGTCTTTGCCTTGAAGAATATCTTTTACAGGAATAATTTTTATGATAAAAAAACACCCGCCGTTCGGGCGGGGTTCGTAAAACAGTTAAATCCGACCTATGGTCACGATCATAGGTCGGATTTTTTTCAATATGCACCGGTTTCGGAAAGGCTCCCTTGTGTAAAGGGAGGCTTTGATGCGGTGCAAAACCGCAAATCGTATAACACACCGATAGGTGTATAGAAGTGCGCCCTTATCAGTTCGACAAATTGGAATTTGTCAAATTTTCATTCTGATTGCTTCCATATTCTTGGCCACATAGTTCCGTTGCTATATAGAACAAAGAAATTGTGGAATTGAGTCTTGTTAAATTCACCGTTTGCAATGATGATTTCTTGAACAACGCCCGATAGTTTTATCATATAGCCCGTTTCTTTATAGCCGTTTCGCAAATAGAAATCTTTTCGTCTTTTTCTTGTTTCTATGTCGGGGGCGGTTTCATCGCATGGCTCGATGGAAATGATGATTTTCTTTTTAGGATACTTTTTTTGTATTTCTTGCAATATTGTACTGCCATAACCTTTTGAACGAAGCTTTTCATCAACAGCAAAGAACATTACAAATACAATGTTTCGGTTGTGCGCCAAGTAGATAAAACCGCAAAAGGTATCACCGTCATAAAAGCTTAAAAAATCCGTATTCCAAAGCTTTGACATTGCCACCATCATAGGAAACGGCATTCTCTCTTTTTTCGGGAAAGTATCGAAATAAATTTGCTTTACATCCGAGCTTCTAAACTTTACTTTTTTGATAATCATATGTCACCTCCAAATTCAAGTTTGTCTAATTGTTTTATCCATTTTATCACATTACTGAAAATTGGACAAGAACAGGCAGCTCTTATAAAAGAATCCGGCCTTTGTTTCGAAGAATATCTTTTACAGGAATAATTTTTATGATAAAAAAACACCCGCTTTATGCGGGTGTTTTTTTGTTTTATTCAACCAAAAATATCTTCTTTAAAAATCCGAAGGCTTCTTTATTTTTTGTAAAAAGATAAAGCAGAAACGCTCCGCCGACGTTCAAAATCAGATCGTCGATATCACAGCTTCCGGAAAGGGTTGCAAACTGGAGAATTTCCACCGCAGAAACTATGAGAACACATGTGAGAATAAAAATCCCGGTTCTTCGCTGTTTTTCAAAATTAAGCGGAAGAAGTATTCCGAGCGGCATCAGGCAGACCAGATTTCCGATGATATTTACCACAAACTGGCTCAGCGTACCTTTTGAAACATATTGCAGAATCGTTTTGAACGGAACAAGATTAAGGCTGTTTTGAACATAAGCATCAAAAAGCTCTCTGTTCCAATTCACAAATCCGCCGTTTCTTCCCCAAAGGGGATCAAAAAGAGTTAACGTTACAAAAAGCAGAAGATAAAGCGCCAGGAATATACGGAGATTTATCTTCATCGGGCGGTTGTTTCCGCTTTGTTTTGTAAGGAGAAAACCACCAAGCCATAAAAAACCGCAGCTTCCGCAAAGGAGCACAAGCCTTCCGGCCGTTGAAAGAAAAAAACTTGGAATTATTTCCGCGGCAAAATAGATAAGGAGCAACGCCGCGGCAAAAATATATGAAATTACCGAAGCGGATTTAGAAAGTTTCTGCAATTTCAAGTCCCTCTTTTATTGCAGAAGAAATTTCCTCTTCGATTTTTTCTGCGGGAAGATAGTCAAAATTGTTTCTTGCGACCGTTTCAAAACCTTTTATACCCCAAAGCCAGAAAAGAGCTTTGAGATAGGGAGTTGCCTGTTCAAGAGGTTCGCCGGTTTCGATTTTCATTCCGCGGGTGGTTATAAACATTACGTTTTTCGCCTTGCAAAGTCCGAAGCAGGTTTTGTCGTCGCTGTCGAAAGTCACGCCGAAAAGGGAGCAAAGTTCAAAAAAGGTTTTAAGCGCCGCGGGAATGGACATATCCCAGAAAGGCGCGGCAATTACGATTCTGTCGGCATTTTTGATCTTGTTTGCCCAGCAAAGAGCTTCTTCGGAAACGGTTCCGCCGGCTCTGCGGCGGTTTTCGTCATACTGAACCGGATCAAGTTCAAGTTCGTTTATGACTATTGTTTCAACTTCATAGCGTTCTTTGAGTTTTTCGACGATCGGAGCTGCGATACGTTTTGTGCGTGAAAGTTCATTGCGGATACAGGAATCAATATAAAGAAGTTTTTTCATCTTTTGTTTTCCCCTTTTCAATCAGATTTTATGGATAGGATTGAACGGACAGCGTTCCTTTATGCACTGGTTATTTTTTGCGCTGTAGTCGCAGATTATCCCGCTTTCTTCCATTTCAATTCCGAAATTTTTCCGGACAAATTCCACCGCGGATTTTATCGCAAGAAAAGAATCCCTTTTGCAGCAGCGCGGTCCGCCGATTTTTCCGATTGCTTCGAGAGATTTTGAGGTCATTTTGTTGGAAAGTCCCCATTCCTCGTTTGCAAGAGGATTCGATTTTGTGATTATAGAAACAAACATTCCGCTGCTTATACCCGCACCGCAGGCACCCCAGAATCCGCAGGCTCCTCCGGGAACTTTTCTTCCCCGGTTCTGCATTTCGAGAAGAGATTCTCTTAAATCAATATTTCCACCGGAGTTTTTATAGGCGGTAAGCAAAGCGGAACCGACCATTACGTGATGCTCCGGACCATGCATATGACAAAAAGGCATTGCCATCATTTTCTGGATTATCTCCGCCGGATTTTTTGATTTTTCCGCAAGACAAAGGGACAGAATGGTATCCATTCCCTTTGTGTGGCAATCATCACAGACATAATGACCTTTTTCACAGCGGGTTTTCGTCATTTCTTTTTTATGGCAAAGAACGCACTCCATAAGTTCGTCTTTTTCAAGATATGTAAGAGGCGCTTTGCAGATAAGGCATTCTTCGTTCATGGAGTCACCTTTTTTCAGCGTTTTATAAGCAGTCCCACACCCTCAACATGTGCGGTTTTCGGGAACATATCGACGGGCTGGACTTTTTCCGGTTCATAGCCGAGAGACTGCATAATTTTGAAATCACGCGCCATTGTTGCGGTGTTGCAGGAAACATAAACAACTCTCTTCGGCGCCATTTTTGCAACGGCTTCGAGTGTGTCTTCGCTGCAGCCTTTTCTCGGCGGGTCAAGAATTATTACGTCAGGAGCAGTTCCGCGCTTTTCAAGTTCCGCTGCGGCCGCTCCCGCATCTCCGCAGATAAATTCCGCGTTTTTAACGCCCATTCGTTCTGCGTTGATTTTCGCGTTTTCAACAGCTTCCGGAACGATTTCAACTCCGATAAGTTTTCCGGCTTTTTCAGCCATGGAAAGGCCGATGGTTCCCGCTCCGCAATAAAGATCGAGAACAAGTTCGCCGCCGGAAAGTCCGGCAAAATCCGCGGCGGTTTTATAAAGAATTTCCGCGCCGGAGTGGTTTACCTGGTAAAAAGCGGCGGGAGAAATGTCAACGGTAACTCCGCAAAGAACGTCGGTGATTCCGTCCTTTCCGAAAATTGTTCTGGATTTTCTTCCGAGCACCACGTTGGTACGTTCTTTGTTGGTGTTGAGCACGATGCTTACGATATTTTCAAACTGCGTGCTCAAAAGCGAAACAAGAAGTTTTTCGCCGGGAAGTTTATCTCCGTTGAGCACAAGGCAGATTCCGATTTCGCCGGTGACCTCGCCTTTTCGGATATAAACGGCACGCAGAAGTCCGCTGTGGGATTTTTCATCATATACTGAAATTTTGTTTTGTTTTACAAAAAAGCCGACTGCATCAAGGATATCCGCAAATTCCTTCGGCTGTAATCTGCAGTTTTTGCAGTCCATTACGTCGTGGCTTTTTTTGCGGTAAAAACCGAAAACCGGTTCGCCTTTTTCGCCTTTTCCAACCTGATAAATGGCTTTGTTGCGGTATTCTTCGGTTTTCGGAGAACCTATCGCCGGAAAAGGTTCAAGGTCAAATCCGCCGATGCGCTGAACATGGTCACGGACCCAGCTTGTTTTTTCCCGGAGTTCCGCTTCATATTTCAGATGGCGGAGAGAGCATCCGCCGCATTCGCCGAAAACTTCGCATTCCGGGTCTGTGCGGTCTTTTGAAGGTTTGAGCACGGAATCGAGTTCTCCATAGATACAAGTCTTTCCGACCTTTGCAATTTTGACTTTTGCAAGGTCGCCGGGAGCAGCAAGCGGAGTGAAAACCACCATTCCCTCATAACGCGAAACACCGCTGCCCTCATTGGTGACAGCGGTTATTTCGGTTTCGATAAAACTTTTTTCTTTTATCAAAAGCTTTTTCTCCATTTTTAGTCCTCCGGATATGCTATTGCGCCGGAATAGCTTTGGGTAAGAAGGCTTTCGATGTTTGCGATGTGGAAGTTGGTGTTTGCGGCGGCGCAGTTGTTGATTATGAGAATGTCGGTGATTCCGCGGCTTTCAACAAGTTCTGCAAGGTTTCCGTCATAGTAACGTTCGTCAACGACATAGGTTTCCTCAAAGCCGGAAGCAATATATGTTGCGGGAGCGTTGCCGTAGGATTCCTTGATTATAACAAGTTTTCTGCCGTTGTTCACGTCGGTTTTGATTATGGTAAGCGGATAGTCACCGCCGAGGAAAACGCCGTAGGAATAAGGTCCGCTTGCGTAACCGTGCATTACGGAAGAGGAGAAATAATTCTGAAGGTCGCCTTTGTTATACTGATAAGTTTTGTTTCCGACCGGGAATTCGCACCATTCAACATAGTCCGGATTTTTTTCAAGGGATTTTGCCATGTTGGTTCCGGAATAAAGCGTTCCGAGGAAGCCCTCTATTGTGTGCTTGGTATAGTCGCTGTAATCATAATGATCAAGTCCGGCAGCCTCCATAAACGCTGTATAGGCGTAATAGGCGCCAAGACCGGTCCAATGGTGGTCAGTGTTGAAATAAAGATATTCGTCTTTATGCGCCTCAAGAACGCTGTAGGCATCGACGGGAATAACGTCGCTGTCATACATGGAATAGATGTAATCTATGCTGTCCTTTTCGGAATTGGAAATATTCTGATATCTCTTCGGGAAAGGATAGAATTCGGCGTGTTTCGGAATAACCATGTTGTAAACATTAACATCGCTTCCGAAAGCATCGCCATATTTATTGACAACGGAAGCATAGTATTCCGCGGCGGATTTGCTTCCGCCGAAAAGTTCGAATGCAATGCCTTTATAAACGAAGATTCCCGCAACGGTTTCGCCTTCGGTTCCGTCATCAACAACGGGCTGTTCCGGTTCGGAACCGGTTTCCGGCGCGGAACTGCTTTCGGAAGAAGAGGGGTTTTCCGGCTGGCTCTCGGTCTCGGAAGAAGTGTTTGCTGAAGGTTCGCTGTTTTCCGGTTCGGAAGAACTGCTTTCGGAAGAAGCTGGCGGATTTTCATTGCCGGTTGTTCCGGGAACGGGTCCATAAATCTGCGCGCCGTCGATATGGATTCCGCGCATGTCCTCAAGAGCGGACTGGAGCTTTACAAAACTTTCGCGGAATGTGAAGGTATCAGCATAAGCAAGCTCGATCCCGAGGGTATATTCACCTTTCATAAGAGATTCAAAGCTGAATTCGGGCATCTGGTTAAGGTCGCGCTTTTCATATTCGGAATAGGTCGGCTGGGGAAGTGCCCAGGCAAGGATTCCGATTACAAAAATAAGAAGAAGGCAGACCGCAACACTTGCGATTTTTACGATTTTATCGTTGCGCTCTTTGTTATAATCTTCGCCGTAGGCGTGTTTATCGATTTTCATAAAAATGCCTTCTCCTTTCTTTAGAATTTATAATAGAGGAACGGGTTATAGCTCATACCGACAAGAAGAGCGGTGTTTACAATAAGCATAACAGCGTTCGAAGGAATCATAAGGATTTTTGCGGGCATCTGGAGTTTCGGACGGTCCGCAATAAACTTTTTGACCGCCGGAACAATCGGCATACAGAAAGCGACCGCAAGGATTATCCAGAAAATATTGCCGAGAAGAGTTATTTCAAGAGAAATGTCCCAGAAACCGGTACCTTTTGCGCCGAACATAACCGCGAAGCAATCAAACATCTGTCCCATATCCTCGAAATAGAACATTACCCAGCCTATAACGGCAATAAAAAGAAGATAGATGTTCGAAATAACCGGAAGTTTTTTGAGCCATTTGAGAAGGAAGAGTTTTTCGATGATGATAAGAACACCGAACCAAAGACCCCAGATTATAAAGTTCCAGCTTGCTCCATGCCAGAAACCGGTAAGGAACCAGACGATAAAGAGGTTGAGGATCTGGTGTTTTCTGTTTCCTCCAAGGGGGATATAGACGTAATCACGGAAGAATCCGCCAAGGGACATATGCCATCTGCGCCAGAATTCCGTTGCGGAACGGGCAATATAGGGATAGTTGAAGTTTTCGAGGAAATGGAATCCAAAAACTTTTCCGAGACCGATTGCCATATCGGAATAACCGGAGAAATCGTAATAAATCTGAATCGAGAACATAAGAATACCGAACCAGACCGCGGCGGTGCTTCTTGCTGTAAGGTCACCGGAAAGATAGGTTTCCGCAAACTGGCCTGCAACGTTGGCGATAAAGACTTTTTTTGTAAGACCCACAAGGAATCTTGCGGTTCCGCTCCAGATATCCTCGAGGTTTTCCCGGCGGTTGTTAACTTCAAGAGCAACGTCCGCATATCGTACTATCGGACCTGCAACAAGCTGGGTATAGAGCGAAACATACATGAAGAATTTCATATAGTTATGCTGGGGTTCAACGTTTCCTTTATAAACGTCGATGGTATAGCTGAGGGTCTGGAAAGTATAGAAGCTTATACCTATAGGAAGAGAAAAAGCCGGAACCGGAAGATCAAGCCCGGTGAGGAAATTGATATTTTCCACGAAAAATCCGCTGTATTTAAAAATTCCCAAAAGTCCGAGGTTGAGAACAAGCGAAGATATGAGCGCAAGTTTTGCGCCGATTTTTCCGCGGTTTTTTTCAATAATAAGGCCATGAAAATAGTCGATAGTTGCGCTGAAAATAAGAAGTGTTACCCAAACAGGTTCACCCCAGGCATAAAAAAAGAGCGAAAAGAAAATCAGAACCGCGTTTCTGAACGCTCTGTTTTTGGTGGAAAAATAGAGCAGGATATTTACCGGCAGGAAAAGATAGAGGAAAAATAAGTTTGCAAATACCATATTTTTGTCGTCCGTCCTTGTTTGTTTATTTATCTATCTGATGTCGTTTTTTAAGCGAACTTTTTTGTTAAGACAGTAAAAACATAATAACCTATTTTTATATTCTTTTCAACAAATATTGAATTATTTAACAATTTCCTAACAAAATTATTCCGCAATCGATTATTTGAGCCGGAAAAGAAGTTTTGCAACTCCTTTTGCCGAAAACGGAATTATCGGGGAAAAATATCCGCCTTTTCCGTGGATTTTTGTTGAAAGAAGAAGCCAAAGCGTAAGAGCTATTCCCGCAAGGAAACCCCAGATTCCGAAAAGCGCCGTTCCTACAAGAAGGAACATTCTCATAAATTTTATTGCGTAACCGAGTTCATAACCGGGCTGGCTGTAATTTGCCATTGCGACAAAAGCCATGTAGAGCATTGTTTCCGAAGCGAACCAGCCGCTTTTTACCGCAAAATCGCTCACAATTATACCCGCGATTATCGAAAAAGTTGAAGAAAGCATTCCGGGAGTGTTGAGCGACGAAAGCTTCAGCCCGTCTATTACAAATTCAAGTATCAGAAGCTGCCATATTATTGGAATGTTCTGATTTTCGGTAACAAGTACGAAGCTGAAAACCTCCGGTACTTTTTCCGGATATTCAAGCGCAAGAAGCCAGACCGGAGTTACAAAAAGGGTGACTATCATCGTAAGGATTCGGGTTATCCGAAGATATGCCCCGGTCAGCGGCGGAAAATAATAATCGTTCGCGTCCTCGGCGATATCAAAAATTGTCGCCGGCATTATCATCGCCGTCGGGGTGTTATCCACAAGAACAATCAGGTCGCCCTGCATAATCTGTGCCGCGGCAACGTCCGGTCTTTCGGTGAATTTATATTTCGGGAACGGATTCCAGCGCTGCTTTCCGTTTATGACATTTGCCATATCCTCCTGGCTCATGGTCAGAGCCTCGATTTTTGAGTTTTTTATTTTGTTTCTGACATCTTCAAGCATTGTCTTATCGACTTTTTTGCTGAGATAGCAAAGGGCAACGTCTGTTTTTGAAACCGTTCCGATGCTCTGATATTCAATGCTTAAATCACAGTCGCGTATTCTTCTTCGGATAAGTGCCGCATTAAAAAGCATTGTTTCGGTAAAACCGTCGCGCGAACCCCGGAGGACCTTGTCCCTGTCCGGTTCCGCATTATCACGCTGGGGATAATTCCGCAGTTCGAAAATAAAAGCGTTTTCGAATCCGTCTATCATGAGCACCGTTCTTCCGCTGAGCACTGCGGTTACGATCATTTCGTCATCATTTTCCGAATCCACCCCGCCGAAGGGGATATGTTTTTCAAAAAACTCCTTTTCCGATGCGGCATCGCCGTCTTTAAGGAAAGAAAATTCCGCCAGGATCCTTTCCAGAACGTCGCTTCGGAGAAATCCGTCTATCATATAGAGCACCGCCAATTTACCGGCAATTTCAAGTTCCCTTTTCTTTAAATCAAAATTGCGTTTTGTGCAAAAAAGCGCATCAAAATGCAGTTTATTGACTTCTATATCCGTTGATATATTCATTTAAAAACGCCGCCTTTCCAAAGGATATTTTTCCATAAAAAGCGGCAATTATTCGCAGACAAAAAATGAGCACGGAAAAATTTCCCGTGCTCATTTTTTATTTTTCGGTTCCTATTATTATGATTCTGTCTTCGTCATTCTCTCCGTAACAGGTGGAAAGAGTCAGAATCTGCTTTCCGTATTCCGGATAAATTCCGGTTTCATAAAGCGAACGGAAAATGATTTCGTCAACCATTTCATAGAAATGCTCATCATTTATCGCCGAATCGAAGTAATACCAGATATCCGTATCCTTGAGCAGGACCACTGCAAAAATATCATAAAGTTTTACTCCTTCAGCTGTTTCAAATTCGATCAGGCGGTGCTCATCAAAATATGTCTTTTCAGCATATTTTGTAATATCCGAAAACATTGTTCCGTTGAGCATATTGTGGCCGTAAATCACAATATTATCATCCGAAAGTTTTCTTGTTCCTTCAAGGAAAGGAACTCCGGACATGGCGTATTCGCCCTCAAAATTTTTGCGGAGATATTTTTGCGGCTCATCCGGTGTATACATTACCGGATAATCCACCGTTGTTCCTTCAATATAAATCCAGCCGATGCAGTCCGGATTCTGTTCAAAAAGCGGCGCAAGATTGCGTTTTGAAACGGGTTTTATTTCCCCTTCATCCGGCTGATTTTCAGTTTCCTGTTCCGAAGATTCGGAAGAAACCAGTTCCTCGAGCTTTTCAAAATCGTCCTTTTCTTTTTCCCTTTGGGAAACCTCTTTAACAATCATAAAGCTTGAAAATCCAAGGACCGCAATAAGAACAAAGAGCAAAACAAAAATTATATTTTTTCGCATTTCTTTCTCCTTTGAAAAAAAAGGCGGCGGATTTTCCGCCGCCTTTACACGTTTTACGATACTGCGGTTATTAAGCCGTTTTCATCGAGAGTTACTCCCCAGCTTTCGGTAACCGCCTCTGCCGGGAGTGACTGAATAGCTTCAGCAAAAACTTCTATTACCTGGCGGTTCCCGTTTGCATCAACTTCAAGAATAATTTTTTCACCGTTTTTCAAAAATTCAATTTCCGCTCCGGGAGCAATTGCCTCGGTATAATAATAAATATTATTGCTTCCCTTTTTCCATTTTTTATCATCAAACGGAAAATCTGTAATGTTTTTGGAAGGTTCCGAAACAATTATTCCATTATCATTTTCGTCCGTATTTACCCAATAGGTAACAAAACAAATTCTGAGATAAGCCTCGACATTTCCGGTGTTTTTCACTTTTATGCTTGTTTTTTTATCATCAGCAAAAGCTTCATTCACTTCACAGTTTACAACGGCGGGAGTAAAGTTGTTGTTCTCTTTTTGAGAACGCGCAATCATCATTGCAAAAGCTGCTCCGCATCCGATAAGTGAAACCGCAAGAGCTATTGAAATAATGATCTTTAAAGTTTTACTCATCTTCTTCACGCCTTTTCGTTAACTTCTTTCTCGCTGTTTCCGTTCAGCCAATACAGCTTTTCTCTTTCATTATCCTCAAAAACAACGCCTGTACCGTCAACATTTTCATGTCTGATTTCCTGTGCAGCATCATCGTTTCGCCAGGACCATATATTTTTTTGAGTAATGATATAATCCCCAAAAATCAAATCATTTATTGTTACGCTTCCGTTGCCAACAATCGTTACCGTAATAATATCTTCAGTATCCTTGTTTTTTACTTCATAAACGTAAACCTGATCATCATCACAGGAATTATTCCTTGTTATTGTCAGTTTCCCGGCAAGGGGAGTGAATTTTGCATAGAAAATGTTTCGGTCTGTTTCACTCAGGTTATCTTTAATTGGAATAAACCTGTTATCAGGATAAACCATTCCGATACCGGCATCGACTTTGGTTGTGCAATCGAGGTCTATATACCAGCCATCAAAACGGTAATTTGCATTTGCGGTCGGTAAAGAACCTTCGAAATCATCCATTCCGTTCGCAACTTCAAGAGTGGAACTGAGCCATCCGCCTTCCGGAGGAACCGCAACATACTCAACCGTATATTGTATCGGCGAATAATAGAAAACCAGAACGTTCTGATCTACATTATCACGAATCAGCAGTGTCTGAGTTTTATTCTGAGAAACGCAGGTATAGTTTGGAATTTCCGGAGCGGTTCTGTCAAAACTCGAACCATATTTGGCCACTCCATTTTCATGCGGATAAAAATCCCCTTCAAAAGGAACTGAATCGGTTGTGTTATAAATATAATAGTAAACATTATATTCATATTCGTTTCGGCTATAGAAAATATAAAGTTCTGTACCTGTACTTGTTACAGTTATCTCATATTTTCCATCAGTATACGCTGCATTTTTACTGGTTGATTCAACGACTTCTTTTCCCGCTTCCGGAATAATAGTAAAACCGTCAAAAACAAGCGGTTCTACACTGGCTTTTGAACCGACATTTCCGATACCTTCAATGTGAGTTGTGCTTTCCTCATAACCGCCGTTTCCGTGGATATCATAATTCGCTCTGTCCTCATCAGACGCACCGAGTTTTTCAAGCATGAAATGAACTGCATAATATGCGCTTGTTTTGTTCGGGGTATAATAGAACTGGATTATATTATCTTCGGTTCCTACCCAGTTTCCTTCTGAATCCTGTTCAACGGAAATAACAAGCCGCTTATAGAAAGCATCCGGAATCATATCCGTATATACCCTGAAACGTTCAGTTACAACGGCATTTTCGGTTGATTTTATCTCTTCGTCCATTATAGCGCCGGTTTCTTTGTTTATATACTGAACTTTGTATTGAATATGCTCCGCCTTGACGTATTCAAAAACATGAACGTTTTTAGCCGCAACTTTATTGTCTTCCTCATATTGAATTGTAATTGAATGGGAAGCAATTGTCGGGAAATAACCTATGTTATAGTTGATTCCGCCATTTGCGGACAAATCATAAAGCTGGTTGCTTGGATAGCCTGCTTTTGCCGTAAATGTTCTTGTTGAACCCGCATAAGCATAGCCGACTGAATCATCAGCAACATGCACGCTGTTATCGCTTTCAAGAACATAGGAAATTCTGTAGGGCTGCGGGCTGAATGTACTCCAGTCTGCAAAAATATGCATATCCTTTTTTATCGGATATTCCAGCGGGGTAAATCTTTTTTTCACTCCGTTTTCCATGAAGAACCAACCCGCAAAAACCAGTTTATTTCCGTGGTCGTCATACCTTTCCGGGTCCTCGATAGCAGTATTTACAACTTCTCCGTGGGAAATATTTTCAACTTTCTGGTGAACAAGAGTTTCGTCTTTTACCGCAGATCCTTCATAGGTAAGCATTTCATCGTAGGATTTGAAGAATTTTACAGTATGTACCTTCGGCGACCATTTTGCATAAAGAGTAAGATTATCATTGGGCATTGTAAAACTGTCCCAATTTACTTCCGAACCGGTATAGCAACCGGGAGAAGTGTACCAACCGTCGAAATAATATGCGTTGGGCTCAAGGGTAGGAGGATATGTAGGTTCGTAGTCGCGTAAAAGTGCAGTGCCGTTTTTATATTCTTTAAACGGCTGGCCATACATTACATTTCCAATAGTTTTTACCGTTTCGGAAATATTTTGGAATTTTAAAGTATATCTGTTTCTGGTGTAATAAAGATAGTTTATGTTTTCACTTTCAGAATATTTTGATCCTCCGCTTACGGGCGTCATACCCATGATTTCCTTCTGATTGAAAGTATTACTGTCTGAGTTTACATCCTGAGAATATATATCATCTTTTTCATAATATTTTCCCTCATACAGTTTTCTATTACCACCTGGCGACTGTTCGAAACTTTCAAACATATAGTAAAGCTTCAGCGGGTCTGTATCGGAATTTTCAACAACATTGGCATAAACAATTCCATCGCGGGTGTCGCAAAGTTCTTTCGTCATGTTGACACGTTTTGATACGGAAGTTGTGTTTCCAGTACCGTCAATACTCCATCCATAAAAATCCGTATTGTCGAAATATGCCGATGTTGGCCAAACATCACCTATGGTCTGTTCATATTTTGCCGTAATATAATATACACGAACGTTACCATTATTACCGTTCGAGCTTCCTAAAGGGAAATTACTTGTTCCGGTTTGCGGTTTATTGCAATAGCAGGCACTAGAATGAACGTGAGCGATTTTGCCGCAGTCATAACAAGCAGCAGAATGTTCGTGCTCTTTGCCGCCATTTGGACAATTAGCTGTAGCACACTCTGTTCCATGTTCATGCTCTTCCAAATTACAGTATATACATCCATCACCATGGGTATGCTCATTTTTTCCGCAATTTGGAGATAATACCGTTCCATTGCTTGTATTGCCATAATATCTATACCATGTGTTGTTAATGTAAATGTATCTATATGTTGCATTATAGATAGATAAAACATATACATAACCTTCAGAAGGATTATCGGGTGCATAATACGGTTCACCACCGTTATTTGTATAAACATCACCAACATTATTCCAACATGCCGTATTATGACTATGTTCTTCTAATGTACAACATTCCGAAGAATGAACATGCATTGTTTTTCCACAAGTGTAGCAAGATAAAGCATGTGTATGTTCAATTTCTACACAATTAAAACCGCACCCCGAAATATGGACATGCTCTTCCATTCCGCAAATAGTACCTTCACATGCCGCGCTGTGGACATGCTTAGGAACATCATCTTTAATAGTCAAACTGCCGCGGAAAACAATCGAATAAACGTTTCTCGTATAGTAAACATTTACAACTGTTGAACCGTCACCTTCAACTACAACATCTTTATCTGTAAGATTTTCATTATACGAAAAATAAACTCTTTCGTTTACGTCTTCTCCTTCAATTACTTTTGTTGTAATACTTACAGGAATATCGTCTTTTCCGCTTACAAGTGTTGTCGAAATCGCATCTATCTGGATACTTCCCCAATAGCTGTAACCGTCGTCATCCGCATTTTCTTTCCAATAAACAACGGTATATGTCGTGTCTGCTATTCCCCAGATTGCTTTGTACACGCTTTCTTCCGCAAGGATGCTCTTTGGAAGATCATCTTTGACTCCGTCGCCTTTATCATTCTTTCCGTCACCGTTTGTATCTTCCGTAAGAAGATCCCAACCACCGAAAACATAACCGGGTTTGACAGGATCGTTTACAACGAAAAGTGTGCCGTATCTTGCATAAATGGGGTCAACACCAAAACCTCCGTCAAGATCAAACTTGATGAGGTAATAATTTCGGTCATAATAACATTCAAAAACAGTACTTCCGTCCGCTGCAACAGCTTCCGGAATATGATATATTTTCGAAAAACCTACGGTGCTTCCCGCATGTCCTGCGATTTCATCTTCAGAAATAATTGTTCCTGTTTCAGCCTTGCCTGTGAAATAACGCGAAGGATCTTCCGTATAAAGGTCGTCGTTTGTGTTCTGGAAGAAATATTTTATCGCGTAATCAACTTTACTCGGTTTATAAAATACATTTATTACAATATTATCATTGACACTGGGATAATTGAGTTCAAGAACGGTGGCATCATCATCAAAATAGTCCCCGTCATTTTCCTGGTCTGTTTTGTCTCCGTCATAGAACGGCGCATAACCGATAAATGTGGGGGGAATTATTGTCTGGTGGAACGCTGTTCCTCTTTCAATTGTCGCAATATAAGGACCCATAACCTCTTTTTCTTCACCTAAATCTTTATATGACTTATAGTCCAGGTGTTTTATTGTAATAGTAACAAGGTCCTTATCCCCGTCTGCGAGCAAAACGGACGCTTCTTCACTGTATGCTTCGCTAAAAACAGTCTCTTCGGAAAAAACTTCTTCCGAAATATTTTCTTCAAAAATTTCTTCAGTCTCTTCTTTCGAAACATCCTCTTCTGGAATTTCTTCTTCAATTATTTCTTCTTCGATTATTTCTTCTGAAATGTCCTCTTCAAGAATTTCTTCCTCAGTAACCTCTTCCGAAAAATCTTCTTCCAAAGTTTCTTCTGAAGCCGTTTTTTCAAAAGTTTCCTCGGAAATCTCTTCCTCTGCAGGTTCTTCTACCGGTTCCACAACCTGAACACCGGAAACAAGAATCATTTCTTCTGCGTTTTTGGTAACAGTTTCCGGTTCTTCTTCAAAAACGGATACAGAAAGGTGATTTGTAAAAGCTTCACCTTCTGCACAGGTTATTTTGCAGCGAAGAAACGCAGTTCCCAAAGAATCGAGCATGTTTTTTACAAGAGCATAGGAAATTTCGCATTCTGCTGCAGTTTTATCAAAAATATTCGCCCAAATTTCATTTTCAGAATCCGCAAGGATCTGCCACTGGTAAGAAACAGCCTCGCCATCAAAAACTGCCGAAACAGTTTTCTTTTCTGTTTCAGATATAGAAATATTATCTATAATTTCTTCATTATAAACAACAAATGCGGAATCCTCCCGTGCTTTTACCGGAGCGACCGGTATAAGCATTGTTACAAGAATGCAAATGCAGAGAAAAAACGCCAAGCATCTTTTTTTCATACCTGTCACCCCTTTCCTTTAAAATAAAATTATAAGTTTATTTTACTTTTTTCCACGCATCCAAAGCAGAAAAATCTGTTCCGCCGGCTTGTACCGCATATGCAGCAAGATTTACCGAAATATTATCAAGATCACCGATTTCTTTTCTGGTGATATACTCACTTACAATTATCTCTCCCCCGCTTGCAATTATCGGTTCATTCAAAAGAGCATTGTTAGGATCAAGATGCTGGTAATATGCATATCTGTTGCCGTCTTTTTCAATAAAAATCCAATCACTTTCAACAGACCACTGAAGCTGAACTTTTTCGCCGTTTTTTACAACAAATGTTCTGTTATCAGCGGTTTCCCATTGATCCGAAAGTTCAGCTTCCGCAATAATATAAACAGCAACCTCGCTTGCTGTAAAAGAAACAACCGCATTTTTAGTAAGATTTACGCCCGGAATGATAATTGCCGTTTTATCCGGATTGGAAAAATCTCCGCTTTCAACAAGAGTCAATTTACCGAAAGATGCAACTTTCGAACTGTCTTTTCCTTCTGCTTTCGAAACATATTTAGCATAAATATCGCTTGTAAAATGCACCGACAATAAAGTAAGGCAAAGCAGAACGCAGGCAATTACCATCGGAATATTGAATTTTGCTCTTTCTCTTGCCATGTTACGTTCCGCCTCCTTTTTTTATTTAACTTCGTCTTTAAGACGTTTTATCTCATCGATGATAGCCTGCATTTCCTCATCGTCTTTTTTAACTTCGCGGAAATGCGGAATTTCAATAAGCAGAATCGCCGCCGCGATTACAATTATTATTCCCACTGGGGTTTTGAGGAATCCCACAAATGTTCCAAGATCCGGTATCCAGAAAAGGACTTTTCCGAGAACAGCTTCCCGGGCTATCGGTTCATCTTCAACATTGTTGGCGTCGCCTTTTGTAACTACCTTATCTTTTCCTATTCCAACGATTCGGTGAACAACAAGGCTGTTGTCGCTTTCGAAAACAACTATATCGTTAAGGTCAAAATCATCGGTCGCTTTTACAACAATAAGGTCGCCTTTGGAAAATTCCGGTTCCATGCTTCCGGAAAGGACCACCGCTGCGCCATAACCGAAAGGCATCGGAAGTTTGTTGCCCACAAGGCTGTTTGCGTTTGCAAGATATGCATTTATACCGATTATTGCTCCGAGCACAACAAGCAGCAAAAGCCTTAAAATATTTTTTATTTTTTTCGATGTTTCTTTCTTCAAGTTTTCAAAGCCTCCGCTTCAGAACGCTTCTCGCGTTTTTTCTCTCTATAAAGGAATACAGAAAGAACAGCCATGAGAACAACGCTTCCGATCGCAATGGCGATCCAGATGGAAAGAATGCTGTTGTCACCGGTATCCGGAGGAGTTATTCCGTCGTCCCTTCCGGGGTCATCGGTTGCGGTTGCGACTGTTTTTATAACGATGGTGATGGTGATGTTCTCTCCGTCCGCCGCAAGGTTTCCAAGGAAAGTGTCATACTCATCGTTTCCGCTTTCAAAAGGCCAACGCCAGTCAAGGGTATAATATGTGTATTTTCCCGATCCGAGAGTTCCGGCATCTTCCGCCGCATCAAGAACGGGAACATCGACCCAGACTTTCTGTCCGCCGACGATCCATTCACCGTCATAGCGGTTCACCCTTGATTCAATGGGTATCATGTTGTCGCCGGGGGTTATGTAAGCATCGATATCGAGCCAATATCTTACCGGAACGTTTCCGGTGTTTTTTAATTTAAATGTGTAGGAGTTTTCTGTTCCCGGGGCAACGACTTTTTCGCCGTTATCGCTCTTTACGGTGACGTTTCCTTCGCCGTCTTCATAGGAAACCTTGAAGATTTCGACTTCGGTCTCGGTTCCCCAGATAACGTCATTTTCGTCGATTACCATAAAACCGGGATTTGCATGAAAATCCGGAACGGAAGAACCGCTTTGAGTTCCTGGATTTACGCCGCCGGAGGTGTTTCCGGGATTCTGATTTTCCGAAACAGGCTGCTGTGCTTCGCCTTCGCCGGGTATTCCGGAGGGTTCTTCGTTTTTTTCGGAAAGGAAATCTTTTCCGGAGGTTGTTTCGTCCGAAATTATTGAAATTGCTCCTTCATCGTCGAGGAGGAACACGTTCATTCTGCTCAGCACGACGGAAGTTGAAACGGCGGCGCAAACAAGCAGAATGAGCGCGAGGGAGATTATAAAAAAGCTTTTTTTGTTTTTCATAAGATTCCACGCCCTTTCTTTTTATATTTTCGCTTCCGCGTTTTTCAAAAGGTAAAAAGGCTTTTTTGCCTTTTGGAAAAAACGGAAAAGGCCCGTCCCTGCCCTGCCACGTTGAGCAGGGACGGGTGAAATTCTGTTTGTTTAGAATTTGGCTTAAGATAAGTAGGAATTACGGAGTTGCAATTCCATCAATCTGTTCAACACTAATCTGGAGGTCAAAGAGAAGGTTAAGGCAATAATCTTTATCTGCGAGTAATTCATATCCGCCCTCGCAAGGTTTTACAACGGTATTTACATTTGCCATAAGATTACCGAGTATAGTATCTGCACCATCGTTCTGTCCCTCAAAAGCCCATGCCCAAGTAAGTCTTTCGTTTTCAAGGCCAAGAGTGCTGAGAGTAGTATTAGGAGCGAACTGTTTAGTTCCAGTAAGAGTAAATGTAGTAATTCCGCTGTCTACATCAAGGCTTCCTGAAACACCAGTCTGGACTTTTCCAGCTACAAGTGCTGCAATTTCAGCAAGGGTATCTACGTTAGTGACTGCAGCAGGGGTATAGTTAGTGGTAGTGCCGCCAAGAGTGAATTTTACAGGATAGTATACATCAGTAAGTTCAACTTCATCTTCATAAGTAAAATACTGTACAGCTTCAAATGCAGTAGCTTTAACATATTTGTCAGTATCATATTTATAAAGAGCATCAAATTCATCAAAGTTTTCTGCAGTTACAACATTTCCTGCAACGGGAACCATCATACCATAAGTACCTTTGGCAAGATAAATGTTCTGTACCTGAAGTTTATCAATTTTAATCTGTCCAGATACTTCGGGAGTACCATTGATGGAGAAAGTGAAACCATCGCTGTTCCAAGTACCAGGAGCAACAACATCATCAGGATCTCCTGCGTCCGCAGCATTGAAATTATTTTTAGACTCAACTGCAAGATCTTTTGATAATGCGTCATCAAGTGCAATAGTATTAACGTAGTTTTCACCAAAGAGGTTACCTGCAACCTGGAGTTCAACGCCCCATTTTGCAACTCTTGCAACATCTTTAGCTTCATTAGTGGTTACATACTTTGCGAAGGTGCCGCTGATAGTGCTGGTGGTAAGGAGAACTGCTACCAGAAGAGCGGAAGCTGCTCTCATCATTTTGTTTTTACGCATTTCGTAAAATCTCCTTTCTTTTCGTTCCCTTGCGGGAACAGAATATTTAATTCTTCCCCTTCCGGGGAAAATATATTCCCCGCAATTTTCATTGCGGAGTCTTTTTATCATCCCCGGAAACGTGGCTTCCGACGGAAGAATAAATCGACTATGTAAAAAAAATTATTCGTTTTCGCTGTTTTCAGCGGAAACCGCGGCGGCTTTTGCTTTTTCTGCGCGGAGCGCTTCGAGTTCCGCAAGAAGAGCATCGGTATCCGCCTTTTTGTTCTTTTCGTAAATGCTGCGTCTGATAACATCATAAGCAACAAGAAGAACAATCGGAAGAACAACGCAGACGATAAGTCCGGTTGTGGTCTGCATGAACATTGCAACGTTGCCGGCTTTGGGAATCCTGCTTTGATAAATACCAACAAGGCTTTCGCCGGGTACGGCAAGTTTATCTTCGGTGTTGTTGAAATCACCCTTTGTTCTGAAAGCGATTTCGCCGTTTTCTTCAACAATTGCGGTAACTCTATGGGTTACGATTGTGGAACCGTTTCCAGCGGGATCAAAAAAAGAAATAACGTCCCCAACTTTTACGTCTTCCGGTTCGATGGTTTTGTTGATGATAAGGTCGCCGCTTTCAATTTCCGGATACATAGAGTCGGTAAGAACGATAAGCGGGAAAACTCCGCCTACGCTCGGAACTTCGTCTGCATTTGTAAAACTCTTCACAATCAAAATAAGATTGATGATGAGGATAGGAAGAAGTATCACACACATAACCGTACCGACAACAGTAAGTATGTTATGGGTAAGCGATGCTTTTTCCT
>JAGBAZ010000023.1 GCA_018110905.1 Oscillospiraceae bacterium | reverse complement strand
TGGTTCCCCGTTTCCGAAAAGAAATTTGATGAGGGAAAAATGTGCTTTGAATTTTACAAAGGCGAAAAAGCCTATATCTATGTTCCGATAAAATAAACTCCCATACTTTCAGAAAAAGACACCGTGTTTTGGTTTGGGCACGGTGTCTTTTTCTGCTTGCAATATTTTTCTGTATCATTTATAATATTCGTGACAACAAAATGACAACAGAATTTCCGGTAGTCAATATTTTCAGGATAATCTGAACACTCCCGATAATATGAGTTAAAATGCCCAAGCAAAAAGCGTTAAGCCATGTCTTCAGGGAGCGAGTGGGAATAATCCTTTTTGGCTTTTAAGTGGCTTGAAATCTTTTGATTTCAAGCCACTTTTTGTTTTATTTATGCGGATTTTTTATCACAGCTGATAAGATTTTGATAATAAATTTCGCGGAACATTTGCGGTATTTTGGGGTATTTCATCACTCATTTATCAATAAAAATGAGTGATGAAATGATTGATGAAAATTCTTCTTTTTTTCATTTGTATTCTTCCGTTTTTTGCGCTATAATTTATCCATTGTCAAAAGAGGTGAAAACAATGAATTTCCAATATATTTCCCCGGATATTTGCAAGCATATCATTGAAATCGCTCATAATATCCACAAAAATCCCGAACTCAGCCATAAGGAGTTTATGACAACAAAACTTCTTGCCGAAGAGCTTAAAAAACTGGATATCGAAATTCCGGAAGTTCAGCCTGCCACCGGGGTTGTCGGAATACTTCGCGGAAAAAATCCCGGCAAAACCATCGCATTAAGAGCCGATATCGACGCTCTCCCGATTTTGGAATCACCCGAGCACGAAATCTGTTCCGAAAACACAGGCACCATGCATGCCTGCGGCCACGATTTTCATACAGCTTCCCTGCTTGGTGCAGCAATGGCTTTGGCGGAGCTTCGTGATAATCTTTCCGGAAATATCATGTTCCTTTTCCAGCCTGCGGAAGAAAAATGCAGCGGCGCGGAAGAAGTTATCTCCACCGGAATTTTCAATATATATAAACCTGATGCATTCTTTTCTCTCCATGTTAAGCCTGATATTCCCGCCGGAAAAATCGGAATCAGAAAAGGTCCGATTATGGCCGCCATGTGTTCTTTCAGAATCCATATCAAAGGAAAAGGCGGTCACGGCGCAACACCGAATCTCACTGCCGATCCGATAATCACCGCGGCACATGTTATAGAAACACTCCAGAGCATCCGTTCCCGTTGGGCAGATCCTGCCCAACCTTTCAGCCTTTCCGTTTGTTCTGTTCATGGCGGAAGCGCCTGCAACGTTATTCCGGACGATGTTCACCTTGAGGGAACTTTTCGCTATGCGCTCGATTCTTACAGGGATTCCGTAAAAGAAAAAATACTCGATATTTCGGAATCTGTCGCAAAAGCTCATGGCTGCCACGCCGAATGTGAATTTTTCAAGGAGGCTCCTCCTCTTTTCGATGACGAAAAACTTGCGGATATTGCGCATAAATCCGCTTCCGCTTTGTTCGGTGAAGAAAGCGTTTTTGTTCAGAATTTCTGGATGGCTTCCGAAGATTTCAGCTTCTATCGGGAAATCGCGCCGGTTTTTATGTACCACGTTGGTGTTGGCAAAGATAACGGTTCTTCCGCCGGACTTCATACGCCTGATCTTTTCGTTCCGGACGAAACCGCACCTTTTTGCGCAAAGCTTCTTACAAAAACCACCGTTACAGCGCTTGAAGAATAAAAAAGAAAAGCCGTTCTTCCGAACGGCTTTTCTTTTTTTATCTTTTATTTTTCGTCTTTATAAATTTCCTTGAAATATTTGTAGGTATCAACCTTAAGTTCGCCGCATGCCGCTTCGTCGCAGGCGATTATTCCGTCCGGATGAAGCTGAAGCGCGCTTATGGTCCAGGCCTGGTCAACTCCGCCTTCAACACAGTGATGAAGCGCCCTTGCTTTGTTGTGACCGTTGATAAGGATAAGAACCTGCTTTGCGTCGCAAACGGTTCCGACACCGACGGAAAGAGCGGTTTTAGGAACTTTGTTCATATCATTTCCGAAAAAGCGGGAATTTACTATTCTTGTATCCTCGGTAAGAGCACGGACTCCGGTTCTGGAAACAAGTGAAGTGAAAGGTTCGTTGAAGGCAATGTGTCCGTCAACTCCGCAGCCGCCGAGGAAAAGATCGATTCCGCCGAAAGCGGCGATTTTTTCTTCATATTTTCTGCATTCCTCTTCCGGGTTTTCGGTCATTCCGTCAAGAATATTGATATTTTCCGCAGGAATATCGATATGATCGAAAAAGTTTTCGTGCATAAAATACCAATAACTCTGGTCATGTTCCTTAGGAAGACCAACGTATTCATCCATATTAAAAGTAACAACGTTTTTGAAGCTGACTTTTCCCGCTTTGTTCATTTCAATAAGGTTTTTATAAACGCCGAGTGGAGAAGAACCGGTTGGAAGTCCGAGAACAAAAGGCTTTTCACCTTTGTGGCTGTTGATGGCATCGGCAATGTGGTTGGCTGCCCAGGCGCTCATTTCTTCATAATCATTTTTTATAATAAGTTTCACTTAAATCACGCTCCAAGTTTGAATAAAGGAATTTTTTACCAAATTTCTTACAATAATATTATACTCTTTTTTCGGATTTTGTCTATTATCCAAAAGAATTTTCAAAAACTTTTCCTTTATAAATTTTATGCTTTTTAATGAAAAATATTTGTTTAATTTGCAAAAAACCACCTGATTGTCAATTCATTTTAAAAAAACATACTCCCACATTTCAACATTCTGTTGAACTTCAGACTTTATGATTATATAATATTCACATATCTTTTTCTGAAAAGGAGGCGGAAAATTGGATAAAAAAGGCAGTTTTTCTTCCGCTTTCCGGGCGGCTTTCCCACACACGATTCCTGTTATGACGGGTTATCTTTTCCTTGGAATTTCCTACGGAATATACATGAAAGTTTCCGGCTTCAGTTTTCTTTACCCAATGTTTATGGCGATAACCATTTTCGGCGGAAGCCTTGAGTTCCTTGCGGTTTCGCTTCTTATGAGCACCTTTGCCCCGCTCCAGACTTTTCTTATGGCGCTTGTTATCCAGGCGCGCCACCTTTTCTATGGGCTTGCCATGCTCGAAAAATATAAAAACACCGGACTAAAAAAACTTTATCTTATTTTTGCCCTTACGGACGAAACTTTTTCGGTCAACTGCTCAGCACCGGTCCCGGAAGGCTTGGACAAAGGAAAATTTTATTTTGCCGTTTCGCTTCTTGACCAATGCTATTGGGTTTCCGGCGCAACCATCGGCGGAATTTTGGGTTCGTTCATTCCTTTCAATACCGAGGGCCTTGATTTTGTTATGACGGCAATGTTCGTTGTAATTTTTATTGAACAGTGGCTTAAGGAAAAAAAGCATTACACTGCTTTCATCGGTGTGCTTTCCTCCGTGCTTTGCCTTTTGCTGTTCGGCGCGGATTCTTTCATAATCCCTTCCATGGTCTGCATTTTCACAATGCTTACCCTTTTCAGAAAGCCAATTGAAAAGGCAGGTGGTCTTGAATGAGTCTTTCCGAAGAAATCATTACCATAAGTATGTGTGTTATTGCAACGCTTATTACAAGATTTTTGCCTTTTGTTCTTTTTTCCGAAAAGAACAAAACCCCCAAATTCATTCAATATCTCGGAAAAGCCCTTCCCGCTGCAATTTTTGCTCTTCTGATCGTTTATTGCCTTAAAAACGTTGATATTACTTCCGGCAGTTACGGAATTCCGGAAGCCGCAGCAGTTTTTGTTGTAACGGTGCTCCACCTTTGGAAGAGAAAGATCCTTCTTTCAATGGCGGGCGGAACTTTTTGCTATATGCTTCTTGTCCAGCTTGTTTTTTGAAAAACGCAACAGCAAGTTGCTTTTCACAAAAGCAACGGCGGGATATAATATCTTTTGGAGGTGAATTTTATGGATACAAAAGATGTTATTTTTGAACTTCGGAATAAATCAAAACTTTCTCAGGAAGAACTTGCTGAAAAGGTTTTTGTGACCCGCCAGGCGGTTTCCCGTTGGGAAACCGGCGAAACGATCCCAAATACCGAAACCCTCAAACTTCTTTCAAACCTTTTTGATGTTTCGATAAACACTCTTCTCGGTTCGCCGAGAAAACTTATCTGCCAGTGCTGCGGAATGCTCCTTGATGATTCCAGCATAAGCCGGGAACCGGACGGAATTTTTAACGAGGATTACTGCAAATGGTGCTATGCCGACGGGGAATATATGTACCACGATATGGACGAACTTATCGAAGTTTGCGTAAAAAACATGGCATGCGAAAACTTTTCCGAAGAACAGGTTCGCGATTATATGAAAAACATGCTCCCGAGCCTTAATTACTGGAAACAGTATCTTAACGTCGGCGGAAAAGAAAAATTTGACGAATTCAAACAAAAACTCATCGACGAGATAAACAGCCTGAATATCGAAGGAATGCCGAAGGTAAAAACCCTTAATGCATTAGTCGGAAATTTCATCAACCTTGAATACACTCTTCCAAGCGGAAGAAGCGTTAAATTCCTTGATGACAGAGCGACCTATCTCGGAACCCAGCTTGAAAGCGAATTCGGCGGAAACAGATGCTTCGGCATCGCCGCAAACCTTGATTTTATACTTATCTGCACCTATGACGAAAATGGCGAAAACCCGGAACTTGTTGTTTATAAAAAACGGTAACAAAAAAGGACAAAGCAAAATTGCTTTGTCCTTTTTCTTTTTTTAATCAAAGCAGCGGCGCAATTATCTTCACGAAAAAGGAAACGGGTCTTAACCAGGGATAATTTTTCCAGATGGTCTTTTTCGTAATCTCGATGCTTTTTTCGAGGGTTTCCTGAAAATCCTTTTCGATATCCGTTATGCATGCCGTTTCGTAGCAATATGCGGCACATTCAAAATGGTGGTAAAGGCTTCGGTAATCAAGGTTTATGGTTCCCACAACCGCTTCGATATCGTCCGCAACAAAGGATTTTGCATGGATAAAACCAGGGGTGTATTCATAGATTTTAACTCCCGAATCCAAAAGAGCGGAATAATGGCTTTTAGCAAGGGAATATGGCGCAAGCTTATCCGGAACGCCAGGAAGTATAATTTTTACCTCAACTCCCCTTTCCGCCGCAAAGCGGATGGCGGTTTCCATTTCGCCGTCAAGGATAAGATACGGAGTCATTATGTGAACGTAATTTTTCGCCCGGTTCAGAATATCGATATATACCATTTCGCCGACTTTATCTTTATCAAGCGGACAGTCTCCGTAAGGTATCACAAATCCGTTTGTGTTTTCCGGGGGAAGGCTTGGGAAAGAAAGGTATGGGTCAAATTTTTCTTCCTTCTCGCTTATGTTCCACATCTGAAGGAACATAAGCGTAAAGCCTCTTACCGCTTTTCCCTTGAGCATTACCGCGGTATCTTTCCAATGGCCGTGGACAGTTTCGCGGTTTATATAACGGTCGGCAAAGTTTATTCCGCCGGTAAAAGCCGTGTTTCCGTCGATAACCATTATTTTCCTGTGGTCGCGGTAATTATAATGGGTCGAAACAAAAGGCGAAAGGGGCGCAAAAACCTTGCATTTTATTCCAAGTTCTTTCAGAAGTTTCGGATAGTTTCTCGGAAGAGTTGTGAATTCGTTGGTTCCGTCATAGATAACTCTTACGTCAACGCCTTCCTTAACCTTTTTTGCAAGGATTTCAAGAATCTTTCCCCACATTATTCCTTCATCGATTATGAAATATTCAAGGAATATAAAATGGCGCGCTTTTTCAAGCTGCAGAAGCATTTCGTCAAAAGTATCCTCGCCGATGGGAAGATAGGAAACTTCCGTCCGGTCAAAAACCGGAAAACAGCCAACTCTTCTGAGATAATGGCCGATTGCGGCGGCGCCTTTATCTTTTTCCCGGAAAGCTTCAAGAACTTCCTGTTCCTGGGGGATCTTTTCCTTTGTGGAATCAACGATTTTTCCTATCCTGTCCCGAAGGGAACGGTGGCCGACTTCAAATTCCGTATAAAGATAGAGCAAAGTTCCGAAAACCGGAAGCGCCATTACCAAAATCACCCATGTAAGTTTTG
The DNA here is from genome assembly GCA_018110905.1 of Oscillospiraceae bacterium. GTDB lineage: Bacteria > Bacillota > Clostridia > Oscillospirales > Ruminococcaceae > UMGS1668. The sequence continues at coordinate 21,018 of JAGBAZ010000023.1, read as the reverse complement.
CGGAAGGATCGCTTTGGGTATTGAGGATATATATCGAAACAAAAAGGCCCAAAGCCAATCCGCCGAAGAAAAGTTCCGACATAAAGGATTGAAACCATATAAGCCCGGCAAGAAGGAGAATCACCTGGAGGAAAAAAAGCAGGATTATAATTCCAAAACGGCTGAAAATTGCATGAATGATTCCCTTTTGTCCCTTTTTCAAAAGCCGGATTCCGGTATCCTTGAAACTTTTTCTTTCAACTGACAAAAAATCTCCTCCCTTCCTTTTTTTAGTATTAGTATAACCTTAAAAATCGGCTAAGTAAAGACAATTATTGTTAACGTTTTTGTAAAATCTTTGCCCATTCAAAAAGAAATATTCAAAAAAGCGGGAGCTTTTGCTCCCGCTTTTTTATCTCAATCTTCCGTAAAGTTTTGCGTGGTGATACATGCGCTTTGCAAGTTCGGAATCTGCCTGGCCTTTAAGCAAACGCCACTGCCAGTTTCCGCCGTAGGTTGAAGGTTCGTTCATTCTTGTATATTTTCCGGTGCCGAGCCAATCCTGCATTGCGATTATCGCGGTGTTCGCGGCGGTTCCGAGAACCGTTTTTATAAAGGCATCGCAGAAATCTTCGCCTTCTTTATAGTTTATGTATTCCTTGCAGAAATTGATCTCGCTTTCCGAAGCGGTTTCAAGCCAGCCGGCAACGGGCATGTTATCATGGGTTCCCGGATAGCAGACGCAGTTTTTGCTGAAATTATAGGGAAGACAATCGTTGTTCGGGTCATCGGAGCCGAAGGAAAATTCAAGGATCTTCATTCCGGGAAGTCCGCTTTCCTTAAGGAGTTCCACAACTGCAGGGCTTAAATCGCCAAGGTCTTCCGCAATTATCGGATAACCTTCGAGTTCTTCAAAAACCCTGTTGAAAAGATCCATTCCCGGGCCATCTTTCCATTCGCCGGTCTTTGCGGTTTCGGAACCGAAGGGAATGCAGTAATAATCCGCGAAGGCGCGGAAATGGTCGATTCGGAGAACGTCATATTTTTCCCGACAGGAAGAAAGACGTTCCAGCCACCATTTATATCCGGTTTCTTTATGGATTTCCCAGTTATAAATGGGGTTTCCCCAAAGCTGGCCGTTTTCGGAAAAATAATCCGGCGGAACGCCCGCAACGTTTCTCGGACGGCGTTCTTCATCAAAATCAAAAAGTTCCGGACCCGCCCAAACGTCGCTGCTGTCATCGGCAACATAGATCGGAAGGTCGCCGATTATTTTTATTCCACGCTCGTTTGCGTAATTTTTAAGGTTTTTCCATTGGCGGCTGAATTCATACTGAAGATATTTCCAGAAACCGATTTCCTCTTCGTTTTCCTTTTCGAATTTTGCAAGAGCCTTTTCGTCATGGGAATAAAAAGGTTTTTCCCATTCGCGCCAGCATTTTCCGCCGTGGAGGTTTTTAAGCGCCATAAAAAGAGCATAGTTCCCGAGCCATTTTTCCTCTTTTTCACAGAAAGCGGAAAGGGCGGAAACATCGCCTTTTTTCATAAAGTTTTTATATGCTTTACGAAGAACTTCAAAGCGGTTTTCATAAATGTGGGCGTAATCCACATACATGGGTTCTGTTCCCCAGTTTATTCCTTCAAGGTCCTTTTCCTCAAGAAAACCGTCGATTACAAGGAAATCGAGATCGATGAAATACGGATTTCCCGCAAAAGTTGAAAAAGACTGGTAAGGGGAATCGCCGTAACTGGTCGGGCCAAGGGGAAGAACCTGCCAATAGGTCTGGCCAGCTTCAACAAGAAAATCAACAAATTCATAGGCGCTTCTTCCGAAAGTTCCTATTCCGTGGTTGGAAGGAAGAGAGGAAATATGAAGAAGAACGCCGGTTTCTCTTTTTTTCATTAAAAAACCTCGTTTTCCGCCGGAAAACCGGCAAAATTCATACAGAATCAGTTTATCACAAAACGGAAACGTTTTCATTCCATTTTCGATAAAATAATAGCCAAATTTTCTTTTTGTTTTTCGTCAAAAAGCGACAAGATGAATTTTGAGCACGGTGCTCAAAACCCGTGCTCAGCCTTCCGAAGTGTTCTTTTTTATGCCAAGCGCCTTCCAGAAATTCCCGAAATCTTCACCGGAAAGTTTTCCGCCGAAAACAAGTATCTCATAAGCTTCCTCCTGCCAGCGGTAACGGACTTCCGTTTCGGAATAACCGTTCCGGAGATAAAAGTTTTTTCTTCTTCTGCGGATTTCGTTTTCTTCGCAGCCGGGAACTTCCCTTTCAATATCGACGATTATCCTTCTTCCTTTTTTTATTCTTCCCATTGCCGCAAGAGCCTTTGCGCCAAGTCCTTTGCCTCTCATTTCCGGCAGAGTTGCAAAATAGATTATATGTGAAATATCAAGGCTGTTCAGAAGAATTGCAAAGCCGCAGAAAACGCCGTCTTTATAAAAACCAAAGGTTTCATAATGTCCGTTTTCGTTTTTAATCATCATGCTGAAGGAAAAGCGCTCGTTTTCCGGAAAAGCGCTGATATAAAGCGCCTTTATTTTTTCAAGATCTTTTGAATTTTTTCCGATTCTTTTTGTCAAAAACATAAAAATCCTCCGATTGAGCAGGTTCAATTACATTATATTATTATTTTGCTGTTTTTCAAACCAAAAAACAAAAAAGCGTTCCGCTTTTTTAAGGAACGCTTTTTTTCGCCGAGGAAAACTATGAAAAAACTTTTATTGCAAGGAATCTTCAAAACCGACCAGAACTCCGCCCTGTTCTGCATAAAAACTGCAGAGTGCGCCGTTTCTTCCTATTCTGACATCGCACCCCGGAAATTCTTTGAGAATTTTTTCCGCAAGAATGTTCGCGGCATTTTGATTGAAACAATGGTCAATAACAACTTTTCCGCCGGAAAATCCGCGGTTTTTCATCTCGTTATAAATGGCATCAAGGGTTTTTGCTTCGCCGCGGATTTTGTGAAGGGGATCAAGAACTCCTTCCTTTGCCGCACCCATAACACGGATTCCCAAAACGCCGGCAATTTTTGCAACAGCAGGATTTACCCTTCCGTTTCTTGCAAGATTTGTAAGAGATTCCAGCGAAAAAAGAAGGTGGGTATGTTTTTGATATTCGGTTACGGAATCGCGGATTTCTTCAAAGCTTTTTCCAAGAAGCATTTCTTCCCGGATTTTTTCCATGATTATGAGCATTTCGGGGCCGGTTGAAAGGCTGTCCACGACAAAAACTTTTGAACCCGGATGAGCGTCCATAAAAATCTTTGCCGCCTGTTCGGCGGAAGCATAGCTTCCGGAAAGACGGCTTGTTATGGTTATTGCAAAAATAATATCTCCGCCTTCAAACGCCGAAAGCCAATCGCCGATATTGGGGCAGGAAGTTCCGGATTTTCCTTTCGTTTCCTTAACTTCCTTTACCATTTTTTCAACATCAAGCTCTGCGTTGTCAACATATTCATGTTTTGCGGTTATTATTTTAAGCGGAACGCTTTTGAAATCTATTCCCTGAAAATCGAGAACGTTGGAAGAGGAATCTGAAACAATTTTATAATTCATAAAAAATCTCCTGAAGACAATCGGTTGTGCGATATCATTTTAAAAGATTTTAAATATCTTGTCAAGAGTTTTTAAAAAACTTATAATGAACAATTTTCTTGACTGTTAGGGTTTTCGGTTGTAAAATAAAGCACAAAGGGAGGCGCTTTTTTCATGAAAGAGAACACAAAAGAAGAGATCCAGAACCTTATAAAGGATTTTTCCCTTCCGCGTTATAACGATATTCCTAACGTTGGGCTTTATCTTGAACAAGTTGTAAAATATATTTCGGAATACCTTGAACCGCTCGGAAGTTTTTCCCTTACCGGTTCCATGGTCAGCAACTATGTTAAAAAGGGACTTGTTGAAAATCCTGTAAAAAAGCAGTATGACCGGGAACAGATAGCCTATCTGTTTTTTATTGCTGTTGCAAAAAATATGCTCTCCATGGAAGATATCCGCCTTCTTTTCGAAATGCAGCACAAAACTTATGAGCCGAAAAGAGCTTACGATTATTTCTGCAGCGAATTTGAAAATGTTCTGGAATATGTTTTCGGTGTCAAAGAAAACCTTGATAATGTCGGAACCGACAGCAACGATACCAAAACCATGCTCCGCAACACCATAATAGCTGTTGCATATAAGGTTTATCTTGATAAATATCTTTCTTCGCTCCATTCCGAAGAAAACTGAAAAAACATGTGTCTTTTTTCAAAAAGGACACATGTTTTTTTTGCTTTTAAATAAAAAATTTACAATTAAAAGGTTTTTTAAAAAGCCTTTTTATGATATTGTATGATAAGCAAATCAAATCGGAGGTGTGCTTTTGGCTTTATACGGAGAAAACGGCGGTTTTTCCGAAGAAAACCACGGAACAGTCTATCATGCCGGAAACGGTTTTTATAACCCCTATGTTGAACCTTTCTGGAAAACAGAAAAAAGAAAAATCCGTGCTTCCGGAAACGGAATCGGCCTTGCAGCCCTTGGCTATGTTGCAATTTCGCTTATGGCAAGTCTTGTTTTCACTGTTTTTGTACAGTTTTTTTACCCTGCGGCAAACATTCACGGGCTTTATTACGTTACCGAAACTACCGAATGGCTTTTCAACCTTGGAATTTATATTTTCTCCCTTGTTGTTCCCTTCGGGATATATTCTTTGTGCATAAAAATGCCGCTTAAAGTTGCTTTGCCTTTCCGCAAAGCAAAGATGGATCTTACCATCGGCGGAATTTTCATCTGTCTTGGTGCAACCGTTCTTGCTTCCTATGCGGTTTCTTTTCTTCAGCTCGGCCTCGAGGCTGTCGGCATCGGGATAACCATGCCGGAATATGAAGTTCCGGAAACCGTTCCCGGAATAATCCTTTACATAGTCAACCTCACCCTTGCCCCGGCTTTTATTGAGGAAATGGTTTTCCGCGGAGCAGTTATGCAAAGCCTCCGCCGTTTCGGCGATATTTTTGCAATTGTGGCTTCCGCCCTTATTTTTGGAATTTTCCACCTCAACCTTATCCAGATGCCCTATGCTTTTATCCTTGGACTTTGCATCGGTTATTTCGTAATGCGCACCGGTTCCCTCTGGGTCGGAATAATAGTTCATTTCATCAACAATTCCATTGCTGTTGCTTTCGAATTTGCTTATCCGTATATGACGGAAGATGTTTACTATTTTGCAAACTCTTTGTATAATTTGATATGCGTTATACTTTCTGTAGTTGCAATTATTTTTGTTCTTATGAAATACCGCGATATTTTTCGCTTTGAACCAAGCGGAAATATTCTTTCTCCCGGAAAAAGAACCCTTTATTTTATAACCGCACCCGCGCTTATTCTTGCAATGGCCGCCGCGGTTATAATGACCCTTCCCTATATCCATTTCATTTAACGGGGGTTTTATTTTGAACGACGAAGATTATATGAGAGAAGCCCTTGCCCTTGCAAGAAAAGCTTTTGAACTGGGCGAAGTTCCAGTTGGCGCCGTTGCAGTCTGGGACGGAAAAATTGTCGGAAGAGGAATGAACTTCAGGGAAACCGATAAAAATGCCCTCCGGCACGCGGAAATTTGCGCCATTGACGAAGCCTGCAAAAATCTTGGCGGCTGGCGTCTTTGGAAATGCGATCTTTATGTGACACTTGAACCCTGCCCCATGTGTGCCGGCGCGATTATAAATTCAAGAGTCCGGAAAGTTATATACGGTGCTTCCGACCCGAAAGCCGGTTCCTGCGGAAGCGTTGCAAATCTTTTTGAACTTCCTTATAACCACAAACCGGAAATCGTTTCCGGTGTTCTTGAAAAAGAATGTTCCGAGATTCTTTCCGAATTTTTTGCAAAGCTCCGTGAAAAAAGAAAAAAAGAAAATCCGTCCGATTGATCGGACGGATTTTTTGGAATTTGCCATAAAAAATTTTTTTGCCGCAAACAAACGGCCTTCGGCATAGTATGGAATATGCCCGCTTGCAAACGGGTTTTATATAGCGAAGGTGTCCGGCTTTTTCAAATTTCGGTGCCTTCGCATTTTTCTTCGGAAAGTTTTTGGGCAGCAAGTTTAAGATAGTGTTTTCTGGAAGAGTTAAGAGTTTTGCTGCTTGAAATTATATTTGCATATTTTTCTGTTTTTTCGGCGTTTTCGGGAGAAGTGATTATACAAAGAAGACCTTTTTTATCAAAGAACCATCTGAGCGCCCATTCTTCCATTGAAAAAAACGGATCGCCGCACCGAAGGATTTCAATCACATCTTTCGGCGGATCAAGAATTTTTCCGCCCATAAAAGGATCCGACGCAACAAACGGAACACCTTTTTTCCTGAGGACGTGATAAAAATCGTCCCCACAGGAAAATTCCCAGTTGCAGAAGTTCAAATCAAACTTTGCAAAATCCCAACAATATTTTTCAAGAATTTCTTTTCCGAATTCGACCGAATCCTTAAAAGAAAAACCAAGATGTTTTATTTTTCCGTATTCTTTGAATTTTGAAAAGGTATCGTATATTTTGTTTTTCACAAACTCCGAATAATTTTTTCTGTTTATATTTTCGATTACAAAATAATCAAAATATCCGCATTTAAGAAGCGCAAGCTGTTTTTCAAAAAAAGTTTCGATCTCTTCTCCAAATGCAAAATTTTCCGCATCAATGCTTCCGCAAAGGAAATATTCATCCCTTGATTTTCTGGAAAAACTTTCTCCCAAAAACCTTTTTGTGCTTTCGCTTTCAGAAAACGGAACAAAAAAGAAGGTGACACCGCTTTCAAAAGCGGTTTTTAATAAAGCCGAACCTTTTTCAGCTTCAACCTCGCCTTTTTCATTTTTCGGAAGCAAATCGGTCCCTATTCCGAGCAAACTGAGTTTCTCTTCATAAAAACCGCTTGAATTATAGCGCATTTTTTACACACCCCGGAAAATTTGTTTAACACATTTTAGCACTTTTTTTAATTTTGTCATCATCGAAACGCGCCTTCGTTTTGAAAACTTTTTGTGAACAAAAGTGACAGCCTATTCCATTCTGTAATAAGCTCATTTGTCAAGGTTGACCTTTTTTGTGGTTTTTGGTAAAATAAACTGTAAAAATATATTTTTATATATTAAGATATACTTTTAAAGGCAAAACACTGCTGACGGCAAAAACTTAAATAACCCCGAATTTTGTTAAGGAGATGTTTTTTAAGATGAAAGACGTAATTATAGCACCCTCCATTCTTTCCGCAGATTTTGCAAAGCTTGGCGATGAATGTGCTGCAATGGAAATTGCCGGCGCCGACCAGCTTCACATTGACGTAATGGACGGACATTTTGTTCCGAATATCAGCTATGGCGCTCCGATTATGAAAAGCCTTCGCAAGGTAAATAAAATGTTCTTTGACACCCACCTTATGATTTCCGAACCTCTTCGCTATATCGAAGATTTTGTCAAAGGCGGAGCCAACCGCATTACCTTCCATCTTGAATGCGATAACGACCCCATGGAAGTTATTGAAAAAATAAAATCCTTTGGCTGCCTTCCGGCAATCGCCATCAAACCCGGAACGCCTTATGAAAAAGTTGTTCCCTATCTCCCTTTCATTGAAATGGTTCTTGTTATGACCGTTGAACCCGGTTTTGGCGGCCAGAGTTTTATGGCCGATATGATGCCCAAGGTAAAGGCTCTCCGCGAAATAATTGACAAAGAAGGTCTTTCCGTAAACATCCAGGTTGACGGCGGAATTGATAAAAACACCATCGGAACCGCTGCCGAAGCCGGCGCAAATATTTTTGTTGCCGGTTCCGCACTTTTCAAACAGGAAGACTACGCAAAAGCCGTTTCCGAACTTCGTGCCGCAGCAAACTAATCCGTACCCATTGGAGGAAAACAATGTCGTTTTTTGTAAAAGGTATCTTTCTTGAGCAAAAGAAAGAACCGATGCTTACCAGAAGCACACTGGTAATGCGTCAGGAATTTGAATATTTCGATTGCGATTTTCCGGATACTCCCGTTGAGGAACTTTCCGCAAAACAGATAATCGAACTTGCCCGTCTTGCCGGAATCGTTGATGAAAGCGACGGCAAAATGCTTTGGGAAAAACTTGAAAAGGCAAATTCCGGCGAATGCGGAACACTTATAGTTGATGCAATCGATGATGAGCCTTATATTTCGAGCCAAATGAGCATTTGCATCCACCAGCCGGAAAAACTTGCGCTTGGAATCGAACTTTGTGAAAAAGCTCTTTCTCCCGAAAAAGCATATATTGCAATGTACAGGCATATTCTGGATTCCAACTTCGGAATTCCCTCAAAAATAGGAAAATACCGCGTTAAAAAAATCGGCGGAAGATACCCCGCAGAAAGCAGGGTTTACCGCCACATTCCCAAGGGAAAAAACTCTGTTATCGTCGGTGCCTGCGCAATGCTCCACCTTGCAAGAGCCGCCGAAGAAAGCAGAAAAATGACCAGCTGTTTTATAACCGTTGCCGGAGATGTTGTTAAAAATCCCCGCAATGTTGAAGTTCCCATCGGCACAACCGCAGAAAAAATTCTTGAACTTTGCGGCCTTACCGAAGAACCGGAAGCCATTATTCTCGGCGGTTCCATGACCGGCCGTGCAATTTTTGAACCCGAAAATGAAACAGTCGGCCCCACCACCCGCGGCGTTATTGCCCTTGCAAGAAGCTACGGAACTTACAGCTATACCTGCATCGGCTGCGGAAGATGCGACCATGCCTGCCCGAAAGCACTTTCCGTCTGTGCAATGAGGAAATTTGCCGAAGCGGGAAAACTCGATATGCTTCAGCAGTATGATGTTTCAATGTGCATCGGCTGCGGAGCCTGTTCTTACGTTTGCCCTTCAAGGATCGACGTTTCCGCAACTCTTCTCAAGGCTAAAAAGCAGATCGAAATTGCGAAAAAGGAGGGTACATTATGAAAGATCGTCTTATGTTCCAGAATGCACCCCACGTTCGCCAAAGCGAATCTGTTGTTACAATAATGTCCGGCGTACTTTTTGCGCTTCTTCCCATCTATCTGATGAGTCTGTTTTATTACGGCGCAAGAAGCCTTGTTCTCGGAATCTGCGGAGCATTTTTCTGCTGTGCTTTTTCTGCAATAGGTTCTCTGCTCCTTCATGAAAAACCGGTGCCCGATCTTACCCCTATCATAACCGGTCTTATAATCCCGCTCCTTATGCCCGCCGACATTCCTTATTACGTTGTAATTTCCGCATGTGCTGTTGCGATTTTTGTTGTAAAACTTCCTTTCGGCGGAACCGGAAGCAACCTTTTCAACCCGGCGGCAGTAGGCTTTGCTTCCGTTGCAATCTGCTGGCCCGAACTTGTTTTCAGATATCCCGCAACAATGCAGGCCATTGAAATTTTCGGTGAAAGCACCGCAAAAATCGCCCAAAGCCCTGCTTACAGCCTTTCTTTCGGCGCCGTTCCGGATTATAACGTTCTCGATATGCTTCTCGGAAGCGCACCGGGCCCCATGGGTGCAACAAACATTCTTGTTGTTGCCGCCTGCGGAATTTTCCTTATAGTTAAAAAAGCAGTAAACTGGATCACTCCGGTTTCCTTCCTTGTTCCGTATGCTCTTCTCTGCCTTGCTTTTCCCCGAATCAGCTGCTCTTCTTTTGACGCTCTTTGCTTTGAACTTTTCAGCGGAACCATCATTTTCGGTGCATTTTTCATGCTTACCGAACCAGTAACTTCGCCCAAGCGCGATTTCGGAAAACTTCTTGCAGGAATTTCTTCCGCCATTGTTGTTTTCCTTTTCCGTTATTTCGGCGAATTCGAAATCGGTTTTGCAAGCGCTCTTATCGTAATGAATGTATTTTCTCCCGTTTTCGATGCGGTTTGCGAAAACATTCTTCATGCTTTCCGTCACAAAGATTCCATTATCGCAACTTTCAAGTCCGACAAAGTACGCAAAAAACTTTCCGATAATCAGGACATAAAAGCTGAAGAAATCAAAGAAGAACCCGTTTCCGAAGACGAACAGGAAAAAAACGCTGAAGTTATTGAAGAAATCGATCTTTCCGAAAAAGAAGAATCCGGAGAGGAGGCTGTTCAATGATTGCCGAAAAAGAAAAAAACGGCTTTAAAGAAAGCCTTGCTTATATTTTTTCCCGAAATCCGGTTCTTGTTCTCGGTCTCGTTATCGGCCAGCTTGCCGCCGGCGACACAACCCTTCAGAACGGTGTTGCTCTTTCCATAACTTATCTTCTGATAACCGTTCCGGTTCTTGTTTTTGCTTCCGTAATAGGCAAAAAACTTCCGGATTGGCTCAAAATCGTAAGCTATGCCGTTCTTTCCGCGGCAATGCTTCTTCCCTCTTATTTTATTTGCGGAAGCATTTCCGCAACGATTTTCGATTCTCTCGGAATTTATCCCTCTCTTCTTGCGGTTTCAACGGTTCCGATAGTTTTTTCTTCGAAAATTGCCGAAAAACAAAGCCCTGCTTTTGCCGCAGTCAACGGACTTTGCATTTCCGCCGGCTTTGCGGTCACCGCAATTCTTCTTGGCGCCGCAAGGGAATTTTTCGGGAACGGAAGCCTTTGGGGATTCAAAATTGCCGAAGCTTCTTTCCCCGCCGTAAAACTTCCTTTCTGGGGTTTCATTCTTCTTGGATTTATGGCGGCAATTATAAACTGGGTAAAAGACCTTATCAAAAAAACAGATAAAAATCCGGACGGTGAGGAGGAAAGAGTATGACATATATTTTTCAGTTCTTCACCATGATGCTTACCGCGCTTTTTGTTGAAAACATTGTTTTCACAAGGGCTATCGGAACAAGCTGGATGTTCTATCTTACAAAACGCCCGAAAGAACTTTTGCGTTATGTCCTTCTGCTTATGGCGGTCACAACCGTTTCCGGGCTTATCGGATATCCGCTGCGCGGCATTGTCTATAACAGCGAATTCCGCCACGTTCTTATTCCGCTTCTTTATATCGCGGTTATGGCCATTGTTTACCTTGCGGCATATTTTTTAATTAAAAAATTTCTTCCCGACCAGTTTGAACATTTCGGAATGACCCTTGGTGCGGCGGTTTTCAACTGTGCTACCCTCGGTTCTCTTCTTATTCCTTCGAGCGAACGACTTGACCTTATCGGCACCATCGGTTACGGAATAGGAATGAGCCTTGGTTTCGGCTTTGCCGTAATAATGGTAAGCTATGGTCTTACAAGACTTGAATATTGCCGTGTTCCGAAAATTTTCCGCGGAATCCCCATTGCGCTTATTTACCTTGGCCTTCTTTCCCTTGCTTTCTATGGTCTTGTCGGCCACCAGCTTCCCACTTAAAGGTGTGTTTTTATGAAAAAGTATAAAATAAAACATTATCGTTCAAGAATTTATAACCCCATAAAGGGAAAAATAATAAAAGGCGTGCTTATCGCCGTAATTGTTGCTTCCCTTTTCGGAATAGGCTGGTTTTCCTATGAACCGCTTATGCAGGCAATAAATGACAAAAACAAGGAAATAATCCAGCAGGATCCCGTTCCGGAAAAACCTGCGGAACCTGTTTATCAGCCTGTTCCCGAAGAATTTCTTGAAAAAGAAACCGTTGCGGTAACCGTTCCGGAAGAAGTTCTTTACAGCTCGATCGATTTTTATTCCTTTATAAAATCACTTGATGAAGAAGTTACTGCCCTTGTTATAGATATGAAAACAAGCAAGGGAACCGTTACATATCTTTCCGACCAGGTAAGCGTTATCAACGCCGGAGCCGTAAGTGAAAATGCGGTGAATCTTGATTCAAGGATCAAAACCGCCAAAAATTCCGGCTTTGATGTAATTGCAAGAATATATGCTTTTGAAGACAGCACCGCCCCTTATAACGCCATAGATATGGCTATCCGCTATGAATCCGAAGACGGAATCCTTTGGCTTGATGACAGCGTTGATAACGGCGGAAAGCCCTGGCTCAACCCATATTCCGATACTGCGCAGAAATATATTCTTGATATTGTTTTCGATGCCATCGACAGCGAAGTTGACGCCATTCTTCTTGACGGTCTTCGCTTTCCCGAAAACGAAGGTATGGAATATGCATATTTCGGAGTTGGAACCGAGGAAATTTCCCATGGGGAAATCCTTTCCCAGTTTTCAAAAAGAATTTATTCTTCAACCGTTGTAACAGATACGGACTTGCTTATCGGTTTTGAAAGTTACGAAACCGTTTCCGCCTCTGATATATATGGCGGAACAGCCCTTGATTTTTCCGCCGACGGTTACGTTCCCAACATTGATATCGACGATTTTATCGGCGAAAAATTCAGCGATGATTTCTATTTCAAAAAAATGCCCGAGGATATAACAGAAGTTTTTACCAAAATTTACGGATCTCTCGGAAACATTGCCGGCCTTAACATCCTTCCCGTTCTTGATTTTGAAGGTTTTACCAAAGAACAGACCAAGGGAATTTTTGAATTTATCGGAAGCAAAGGCCTTCCCGGTTACATTCTTCTTTATAACGAATCTTATTTTACCGGAATTCCCGAAGAACCCGAAATTCCCGAAGAACCTTCCGTACCCTCCGCACCTTCTGTTCCGGTAATTCCTTCAGTTCCCGAAACACCTTCTGTTCCGGAAAGTTCCGAGGAACCCGAAGAACCTTCTGATGAAGAATCTTCCGGAAGTTCCAACAATGAAGACGATTCCCCCGGCATCACCATTGTTGACGGTTTGGGATAATTCATAACAAAACATAAAAACGGCTTCTCTAAAAAAAGAGAAGCCGTTTTTTTATTGATCAGACTTATTTGATTCCAAGCAAATCGCAAACTCTTAACACAAGTATCTGCGTTTTTGCATCGGGAATTTCGCCTTTTCTGATTTTTTCAAGAACTTCCGGAAGAGGAATTTTTTTGATATCGAGAAATTCATCTTCATCCGGATCCGGTTCGGATTCCGAAAGACCTTCCGCAAGAAAAAGATGGATCACTTCGTCGCAGAATCCCGGCGAAGAATACATCGGACCGAGTTCGGTCCATTTTTCTGCGGAAATACCGCATTCTTCAAAAAGTTCGCGTTTTGCACATACAATGGGCTCTTCGCCCGGATCAATTTTTCCGGCAGCAACTTCAAAAAGCGGTTTGCCGACCGGATAGCGGAACTGTTCCACAAAAAAGCCCTCTTTGTTTTCATTCACCGCAAGAACCGCCGCCGCGCCTTTGTGACGCACAACTTCGCGGAAAGCTTTTTTTCCGTTGAGCGAAACTTCGTCCTTAAATACATGTACTATATATCCATTATATTTTTCTTCGGAACTTATTTTCTTTTCTTCAACAATCATTTTTTCGTTCCTCCAAGGTTATTTTTTTATATTTTAGCATATATTTAAGCGGAAATGAATATCCGGGAGGAATTTTTTTTGGAATTTTCAGCACCGCCCACCGCGGAAAATATTAAAAAATATATAAAAACAATATCAAAAGAGCACCCGTGCTCAAAAACATTTTTTATCGGCAAAAGCGTGCTTGGAAGAAAAATTCCGGTGCTCAGCCTTGGCAAACCCTCCGGTTCTCTCCTTTTCGTAGGTGCAACTCACGGAAGCGAATGGCTTACCGCGCTTGTTCTTTTCCGGTTTTTCGACGAAGTATGCTCCGCCTTTGAGCACGGTAAAACTCTTTGCGGAATAAACATCGGGCCTGCCCTTGCAAAAAGAGGTTTTTGCGTAATTCCGGTGCTCAATCCGGACGGAACCGAAATAAATCTTAACGGCAAAAAAGGCGCTCTTTCTTCCGGAAACCATATCGAACGCCTTTCGAAAGGCGATTACAGCCATTGGAACGCCAATGCAAAAGGCGTTGACCTTAACCATAATTTTGGTGCAGGCTGGGATCTTCTTCACGAAGAGGAACGAAAAAACGGGATTTTCGGACCTGCTCCAAAGCAATATGGCGGTCCAAAAGCCTTTTCCGAACCGGAAACAAGGGCTGTCTGCGGTTTTTGCAGCACTTTTGACGTAAAGCAGCTTTATTCGTTCCATTCCCAGGGGGAAGAAATATATTGGTATTACGGAACAAAAACGCCCATAATAAGCCGCGATATCGCCGAAGAATTTGCCTTTGCCTGCGGATATAAAACCGCTTTCCCAAAAGGAATGGCTTCCCATGGCGGTCTTAAAGACTGGTATATAGAAAAATTCGGCAGACCGGGCTTTACCGTTGAAATCGGTCTTGGCGAAAATCCTTTGCCCCTTTCCGATCTCGATGAAATATATAATAAACTTCGCCCCGCTCTTGCAAAGGCACTTGTTATGTAAAACAAAAAAATATTCCCCGAAGGGAAACGAATTCCTCGCTTCGCTCAGAATGACAGTTCTTTGTCATTGCGAACCCGCCGCAGGCGGATGTGGCAATCCGTTTCCCTTTTTTTGAAATCTGATAATTTTTTCCTCTGTATTCCTATTCACGGATTTTTGCTTTACTCTTTTTGCGCTTCATATTTTACATATTCGGAAATATCATCAGCTTTTTCAACGCTCCTTATAATTTCCCGAACGGTTTCTTCATCCATATTGAGCCTTGTTTCAAGAATAAACATATTATATCCGTCCGACCAGAAAACCATTCTTGTTCCGAAAGGGTCACCGCGGAATCCATCATAGCAAGGCTGGAATTCAACGCAGAAAAGTTCTTCGCCGTCAATTTCAAAAACACCTTCCGAAACTTCCGTTCCGGCCGGAACGCCGTAACCTATTGATGCGCCGTTATCGTAATTCCATGCGGGATATTGGGTGAAAATCGCATAAAGATTTTCGCCGTAATTATCGTAAACCATTATGTTAAAGGTTTCGCCTGCTTCCCCGCCGCAATCCGTCCAAGCACTGTTTTCCTCAAGATAGGTCGGCACATAATAATCTCGGAGAAACTGGTCAGAATCTTCCGCAACGTCTATATTGAAATTTATCCTGTAATGATCGCCGCTGTATCCGCCCAGGGCTTCCATAAAAACAATGTCGCCCTCGTTAACGGTATTGAAAAATTTCGCCGACGCGACAGCGGTTACCGAAAACAAAAGCAAAATCGCCGCCGCAAGAACAAGGCTTGCTTTTGTTCTAAAACGCTTTTTCGGCGAATTTTCGCTTTCTTCAATATATTTTTCGTCAATAAATTCCATTGCGGAAATAATTTCTCTTTCTGTCATCAAAAAAGCCCCTCCTTTTCAAGAAATTTTTTAAGTTTCTTTCGTGTTCTATGCAAAATCACCGAAACCCGGTTCGGTGAAAAACCGAATTTTTCACCGATTTTCTCCGGCGTTTCAAAAAAGAAATAGCGGCGGATAAAAATTTTTCTCTCCGTTTCCGGAAGTTTCGAAACAAAAAAATTTATTTTTTCGCCAAGTTCCTTGGCGATGCAGCTTTCCTCAACGCTTTCTTTCGAGGGTATCACCTCCGAAAGTTCCTCCGCTGCGATTTCAAGAGCTCCGCCGCGTTTTTTTGCATTTTCTTTTTCAAGAATTCCAACAGCAAAATTACGCGTGATTTTCGCAAAATAAATTTTAAGATTTTTGGGGGCATTTGGCGGAACCGAATTCCATACGCCCAACAAAGCAGAATTCAGGCATTCTTCCGCCTTTCCAAAATCACCAAGAATATTTTCCGCAGTTTTAAAGCAATAGGCGCCGTATTTTTCTTTTGTTTCCCGGATAGCTTCTTCGTTTCTCTCAAAATAAAGCCGGATTATATCTTTATCTTCCAACCGCACACCTCCTTTTTTATATTTTCTGAAAAGCCTTTCGTCCTTAATGACAGATTTTATATGTAAATATTACACCTAAAAGCAAAAAAATCCGCCAGGCGGGCGGATTTTTGTTTTATTCAGCTTGCAAGAATTCCGAACTTATCTTTAACTCTTCGTAGCTTTGCTCCCCATGAATCCGAAAGCAAAAGCAGGAAAATAACCGTTGCGGCGCTGTGGATCCCGTCCGGAAGAAGGCTTGTTATACAAAGGCTTATGTAACTTTCCCAGGAAAGTCCATATACAAAACCTGCGCCGCTCCAGATATTGAGTATCCAGCCATAGATATATCCACAGCAGATTCCGAAAACTATGAGCTGCCATTTCTTTTTCAGAAGTCCCGCTTTTGAAAGCAGACCCGCCAGAAAACCGATAAGCCCCCAGGCAAACATCTGCCACGGGGTCCATGGACCCTGGCCAAAGAAGAGATTGGAAGCAAGGGCAGCTATGGCGCCGGTCAAAAAACCTGCTTCCGGCCCGAAAACCATTGCGGTTATCACTATTATTGCGGAAGTGGGTTTAAAATGTGGCACAAAAGCAAAAGCCGCTCTGCCAACGGCGGCAATTGCCGCCATTACCGCAAGGGGTATCCATTCCCTTGCCTGGGGCTTTTTCATCTCATAAAGCATAAGGAACGGCACCATTGCAAGAATTACCATGACCATACTGATAAGTCCATAGCTTTTTGCTCCGGTTGCCATAAAAATCCAAAGAGCAAGCGGAAAAAGCAGACAGACAAAGACAAACGCCGCTTTTGTGCGGTATTTTTTTAAAGAAGGCTTCTGCAAAGCTTTTCACCTTCCTCACAAGTTATGATATTTTTTACAAGATGTCTTGTCATGCGGCTTGCCGCAGTTGTATAAAAACTGTTTTCGGAAAAGAATTTTTTCGGGCTTCCCTCGGAAACGATGTAACCGTCGAAAAAGAGCATGCAGTGGTCGGAATATTTTGCGCAGAATTCAATATCATGGGTGACCATGAGCACGGTTTTTCCTTCCGCAGAAAGTTCACGAAGAATATTGCCCATGTTTTCTTTCGAAAGAGCATCCATTCCCTTGGTCGGTTCGTCAAGAAGAAGGATCTTCGGTTCAAGAAGAAGGATCTTTGCAAGGGCAGCCTTCTGCATTTCGCCGCCGGAAAGGTCATAGGGGTGGCGGTCGAGCAGAGAATCTATCTCCATTTTTTTCGCCATGCTCAAAACTCTTTCTTCAATTTCCGCTTTCGGCATTTTTTTACCGGCAAAGATCTCTTCAAGATCCCGGCGGAGAGTTTCGAAAACGAAAAGCGACTGGGGGTTCTGGGGAAGAACCGCCATGTTGTGCTCAAAAAGTTCGACGCCTTTATATTTATTAAGTTCCTTTCCGGAAATCTTTATGCTTCCCATATTATATTTTCGTTTTTGTGAAACAACGGAAAGCATGGTGGTCTTTCCTGCGCCGTTTCCGCCGAGGATAGAGCAGATTTCGCCTTTTCTTACGGAAAGAGAAAGATCCCTGAGCACCGGATCCGCACCTTTTTCATACTGGAACCAGACTTCGGATACATCAATAACCTTTTCTTCCGGTCTTTCGTGCTCAGAAAGTTCCGGGGATTCCGGGTGTTTTTCGTCAACAAGGCGGCTGAACCAGCTTCTGCCTTCAACAATGCTCAAGGGGCATTCACCTTTGAGCACGCTTCCGTACATTCTTGCGGGAGTCGGCAGAGCCTTATACATTCCTTCGTGTTCCTCGGTGGCAAGATACTGCGCCATTTCCTGAGGCGGAAGATATTTTTTGATGCTTCCCTCTTCCATAAGAAGAACTTTATCGGCATAGCCGTAAACTTCCTCGAGGTTGTGCTCGGTGATGATTATGGTGGTTCCGAGTTCAAGGTTTATCTTTCGGACGTTTTCAAGAAATTCCCTTGCGGCAATGGGGTCAAGCTGGCTTGAAGGTTCATCAAGAATAAGGAGCTTCGGCTGCATAAGCATTACAGATGCAAGGTTAAGAAGCTGCTTTTGTCCGCCGGAAAGTTCCGCGGTCTTTTTTCGGAACCAGTTATGGATACCGAAATAGTTCGCCATTTCCGCAACTCTGCTTCGGATAACGGGGGTTTCCACCCCGATGTTTTCAAGTCCGAAAGCAAGCTCGTGCCAAACCTTATCGGTAACGATCTGGGCGTCCGGATTCTGCATTACAAAACCGATTTCGCCTGCGGTTTTTTCGTCCGGAAGAGAATAGATATCTTCACCATAAAATTCGACCGAACCGCGGGTGGTTCCGTTTGGCTTAAGCTGGGGTTTAAGGCTTTTCAGAAGGGTGGATTTTCCGCAGCCGGAAGGACCGCAGACAACAATGAATTCGCCTTCGTTGACGGTAAAATTGATATCGCGGAGGGCTGTTTCGTTGCCGATGGCATAATCGAAGCCGAAATCTGTTACTTTAACTGCTTCCATTTTAAGTCCTCCTTTATCTGAATTACTGCCGGTAAAACTCCGAGCGTTATATACGAAAAGTAGATAATTATGTCGATTAAATCAATTTTTCTGAAGAACATCGCCGGATAAAATTCCATTGTCCCCCGCCCGCTTATATAAGCGAAAATTTCCATAGCAAAAAGGACAAGTATCAGCACAAGCATTTTTGCGTCTTTTTTGCCGAAGCGGAAAATCGAAAAAGTGCTTCGCTTATGCTGTCCGTAACCTCTTGCACGCATGGAATCCGCTGTTATGACCGCATCTTCCAGCGCCCAGCTTACAAGAATCGAAAGGATTCTTGCACCGGAACGTATCCTTTGCCCGATGCTTCCGCTTTTCCAGTCAAGGCCGATGCTCCGCTGGGAATCCGCGATGACTTTTATCTGTGCCATAAGCCGCGGAATAAGCGAAAGAGTCATCGAAACGATGAGCGCAACGGAAGGAAGGAATCTTCCAAAAATATAGATGAATTTGTCGGAAGTTACGACAGTGTTGTAACTGGTGAACCATACCACCGCCGCAAACATCATTCCGGCGGAAACTATTCCGTAGATCATCGCCTCGAGGGTTACCGGGTTATCAAAAAGATAGAAAAGTACAGTCATTCCTCTGTGGTTGAAAAGCGGATTTGCAAGGGCGATGAAAAAAAACATCGGAACACCGAAACCAAGGGTCATGAAAAGGCTTTTTCTTCCGTTTATCAAAGCCGCGGAGAAAATTGCGCAGCACAAAGAAACCGCCGCAAAAACCGGGTGGATAAAAAGAAGGGTTCCGGCTATCACCGCAACAAAATAAGTAAAACTTACCCAGGGGTGATAGAGCGAAAGTCCCGATTCGGTTTTCAGTGATTTCTCCGACATTTTTCCAGTACTTCCCTTTGTTTAAAAATCAATCTCCGTAATTGTCGCCCACGTCTTCACCAAGATCGCAGGTATATATGATTTCTATATGGTCACCGCGCTCGATCTCATACTGTCCCATGGAAAAGCTCGGGAACCAGCCGTTTACCTGATACATCCATCCGGAAAGAGGACCGCAGTCGAATTCATAAAGATTTGCAACGCCTTCGATATAGGGAACGGTTTTTGTTCCGGTATATTCCATATGTATCTTGTTTTCGCGGACTGTTTCGGCAAAAACGTCGTAAACGGTTGCGCCTTCTTCATATTCAAGTTCAAAGCTTTCAAGAACAACGCCGTCCTCCGGAAGGATTTTGACCATTGCTTCGGAAAGTTCGCCGCTTTCAATGGCGGTTTTGCAGGTTATGCTTACGTAGCAGATATTTTCGTCCGGGCGGTTTTCAAGTTCAACTTTTCCGGATTTCATGGCATTTTCGAGTTCCTGTTCGGTAAGTTCCTGGGTATAACCCTCAAAACCGCTGAAAGAATCCCCGCTTGAGGGAAGGTCGTTCTGACAGCCGGCAAAAACAAAAACAAAAGCTGTAATCAAAACAAAAATCCTTTTCATTTTACAAAAACCTCCGTTAAACAATAAAAAAAGCAGTCCAAAAAAGGACTGCAAGCTGATTTTTTTCAAAAAACGCCTGGTTCATCCTTTCCCAATGAATCCATTCGCAAAACTTTTGCGGCAAGTCTTCTGGCTTATGCTTCAACCGAAAAAACGCCCTTCCCGCTTCATCAAAGCAGTGGGATAAATGTTTTTCCGTCGGCAATTACAGCTGAGGGAGCAGCCACGGATTTTGACCGTGTTCCTTTTTACCGCAAAAAATTGCGGCCGCAAAAATCGCTTTTATTAAATTTCCAAAAGGTATTATAGACCCTATTTAAGATAAAGTCAACCTTTTCGGGGGTTCAGACCACCGTTGGAGCAAGAAAGGAAAAAAACGGTATATTGCGCAGAATTCCATAAAGAAGAGCACACGCTATAAAAAGCCAAACAAGCTTCATGGGAATTTTTCCGGAAATTCTGTCTTTTCCAAAGCGGATATAGCTTATTCCAAGCCCGCCGAAATAAGCCGCCAGAAGCGGGAAACCAACGGTAAAAATTGCGTTATAGCGCAATGCCTGATATAAATCAAGATGCAGAATGGAGCGGAGCGCCCTTGATGTTCCGCAGCCGCTGCAATAAAAACCGGTTATCTGGTGGAAAACGCAGGGAATTCCCGCTCCCTCCCCTTCTCCGGTAAAAAAAAGATAAAGCAAAGCGGCGGCGGCAAAAAAAGCCGCCGCCGAAGCTATAAGAATCCGTTTTTTCATCAGTAATAAAGGATTTCTTCGGTAATGCCTGCGGCAATTCCGAGAGCAAAAATAAGTGCATAGAGAACCACAAAAAGGATTCCAAGGCCAAGACCTACCCAGAACCAGATTTTTGCGGTTTTGATTTTTCTTTCCGCTTCGGCAAAATCGCCTTTATCCGCGGCAACGTGGCCGAGAATTGCAAAAATAAGGCTTATGATACCGGTGAGCTGGCAGCAGGTAAAAATTTCAACCGCCGCAAGAACGATCCAAAGAACGGTGTTGGGCCTTTCGCCGGAAACAACCGGTTCCGCCGGATATTCCGGCATTACAGGAGGAACATAGGAACCCTGTTCCTGGTATTCGCTATAACTTTCCTGATGATATTCGCCCTGAACAGGTTCTTCGTAAACGGGCTGTTCCGGCACCTGATAAGCAGGCTGTTCCTGCTCAACTTTCATTCCGCAGTTTCCGCAGAAAAGAGCACCTTCGTGAAGTTCTGCTCCGCAATTTTTACAATTCATTGATATGCCTCCTTTTTTTACAGAATTCGATATCTGATATCGCCTTTCTGATTATAAGTATAGCAAAATATATTTTTTAATACAATCTAAAAATTTTTAAGATTTTCTTATTT
>JAGBAZ010000001.1 GCA_018110905.1 Oscillospiraceae bacterium | reverse complement strand
TTGTCTAAAACCTCCTTGCTACTTTTTGTGATGCGGTCGCCAAACCATCATCATCGTAGCATAGAGGTTTTATTTTTGCCAAGGCTTTTTATTGACCCCTGGCAGAACCAGGGGTTTTGTTAAGCCTAAAGGCAACAAAAATATGCACCTCCAAAAGTGTCTAACTTTTGGGGTGCATATCATTTCCGGAAGCTGTTTTTTATTGTTC
Source organism: Oscillospiraceae bacterium (assembly GCA_018110905.1). Lineage (GTDB taxonomy): Bacteria > Bacillota > Clostridia > Oscillospirales > Ruminococcaceae > UMGS1668. The sequence continues at coordinate 32,323 of JAGBAZ010000001.1, read as the reverse complement.
ATTATACGCCGTAAAGTTCGCTGAATTTCTTTTCAAGATATTCAACATAATAAGTAGGATCAAAAGGTGCACCGCAAACCATTTCGAAAAGTTCGTTCGGATCATACATGCTTGCGTGCTGATGAATTTTTTCTTTAAGCCAATCCGCGATGGGTTTAAGGCTTCCGGAAGCGATCGCTGCTTCAACGTCGATATCTTCACGCATTTTTGCGATCATCTGTGCGCCGTATGCACTTCCGAGAGCATAGGACGGGAAATAACCTACGTTTCCGCCGGACCAATGGCTGTCCTGGAGGCAGCCTTCGGTATCGGAAGGAACATCAACGCCAAGATATTCCTTATAAAGTCTGTTCCATTCCGCGGGAATTTCGTCAACAGTAAGTTCGCCTGCAAACATCTTTTTCTCGATTTCGTAACGTACCATTACATGAAGACAATAAGTAAGCTCGTCGGCTTCGGTTCTGATAAGGGAAGGTTCCGCTTTGTTGATAATTGCATAAGCAAGTTCCGGAGTAATATCGCCGTATTGTTCGGGGAAAAGTTCTTTAACCTTAGGAAGAATTGCGGTTATAAAAGCTTTGCTTCTTCCGATAAGATTTTCAAAGAATCTGGACTGGCTTTCATGGATTCCCATGGAAACACCGCCGGCAACAACAGTATATTTATGTTCATCTGCGCCGCCGAGTTCATAAAGAGCGTGGCCGCCTTCGTGGATTACGGAATACATGGAGGACTCGAAGTTATCCTCATAATAATGGGTTGTAATGCGAACGTCGTCTTTGGTGAATTCAAGAGTGAAGGGATGTTCGGTTTCGCCGCAAACGCAATGGTTCGGATCGATGCTCATGAAATCCATAAGATATTCGGTAAGTTTTTTCTGTTTTTCAACAGAAAAACCGGTGAGCTTAGGAAGTTTTTCGTTCTTTCCGGTGGCAACGATTTTTTTGATGAGCGGAACAATATGTTCGCGAAGAGTTGCGAAGAATTCATCGCATTTTTCCATCGTAAGTCCGCGTTCGTACATATTGAGCTGGGTATTATAAGGTTCTTCGTCCGGTTTATAATATTTTGCAAAACGAATATTGTAATCAAAAACCTCTTTAAGATAAGGTTTAAAAGATTCAAAATCGTTTTCACCTTTTGCTTTATGCCAGACATATTCAGCCTTGCTGAGAACTTTCTGATATCCGATATATTCTTCCACCGGAATGGTCTTCATAAATTCGTTATCACGGAGAAGAAGTTCCACTTCCCTTGCCTGGTGAGGAGTGAGTTCATCTTTATGTTCTTTCAAATATTCAAGAAGTTCAATAGTTTCGGCCTTTGTGGAAAGTTCATACATATATCCTGTGAGAATTCCAAGAGCTTCGCTTCTGCCCTCTTCGGTATCTTTCGGTGCAACGGTCGCGCTGTCGAGATAAATTGAAGAAGTTGCATATCTGAATGCGTAAAGCTGTTTCTGAAGTTCCGCAAGTTTTTCAAGTTTTGCAGTAAGTTCTTCTGTCATTTTAACTTTCTCCTTTTGTTTGATATATATTCAGTATAACATATTTAATAATTGTTTGCTACTGTCAGTCAATTTTTCTTCCGCTGTATTCAAGTTTAAGTATTTCAGCCATTTCTTCAGGTGTTTCCCTGCAACCTCCGGCAAGCCACATTTTTATGATTGCGTTTAGTCCATGGCGAAAAAACTCAATATGATATTCAATATTTTTATTGACAAAAAACTGTTCCGCAAGTTTTTCATCATAATTCATTATTTTATGGCTTTCATCATACCCAAGTTTAAAATATGTTTTATAAAAAATCTGGTTTTCTTTGATATGGGTAAACATTCTCAATGCTCCGCTGTTTTTGTTTTCCGGATCTCCGAATCTGAACTGTGAGGAAAAATCCGTTTCAATTTTTTCTTTAAGTTTTAAAGAGAGATCAAATATATCGACAAAATTTGCGTAAAAAGTACTTCTATTGAGACCTGTAAGTTTGCAGATATCTGAAACGGTGATTTCTTTGAGTTCTTTTTTCTGCAAAAGCTCCATAAAAACCTTTTCTATTTTTTCAACGGATTCTTTTCTGCGTTTGTTATTGACTGTATTCATTTAATTCCTCTTTTTATTAATCCAACACCTGTTGTTAAATTGATGATTGTTTTGACTTACAAAAAATATTATACTATTTTTACATTAAAAAGACAACTGTTGTTTTATTGGAAGGAGAATATTATATGAAAAAAAGCAGTTTTGTTGCAATGATCCTCGGAACAGTAAGTACTGTTCTTTTCGCTCTCGGAATGTGCATGGCACTTCTTCCTGAATGGGACTCTTTCAATGAGGGAATCATTTTCGGAGCAATCGGCCTTGTTCTCTGTCTTATCACTCTTCTTATCTGGCGCAAAATGGAAAACAAAGCACCAATCAAAATTAACGGTAAATCCGTTCTTTTCACTGTTTTTGCTGTTCTTGGCGCACTCGTTCTCGGTCTTGGGATGTGCTTCTGTATGGTCTGGGAAAACATTGTTATCGGAACCATCATCGGACTTGTGGGAATCGTTATGCTTCTTTCCCTCATTCCTATTACAAAAGGAATTAAATAAAGAATGGAACGCATTGAAAAGCTGACTTTGTTCAGCCTTTTTATCAATCTTGCATACGCTGTTTATAACGCTGCGATCGGTTTTTGCACCCATTCCTGGTGGTTCGTAACGCTTTTTCTGTATTTTACAGTTCTCAGCGTTACGCGTTTTTCACTTCTGCGGATAAAATATAAAAGTTCCGGAAATCTTTCTCTTGAGATTTTTGCAGAAAAATTCACTGGAGCAATGTTTATAATTCTTTCCGTTTCACTAATCGGAACCGTAGTTCTTTCTGTTATAGACAACCACGGAACAAAATATCACAAAATTGTGATGATAACAATCGCGCTTTATGTTTTTATCAAAATGACACTTGCGGTAATAAATGTTATCAAAGCAAGAAAAAACGATTCTCCGATTATAAAAGCTCTCCGCGGAATTTCTTTTGTGGACGCTTTTGTTTCGATTTTTTCGCTCCAGCGTTCAATGCTTGTTTCTTTTGGGGAAATGGCTGAAAAAGATATAAAACTTTTCAATGTTCTTACCGGTTCCGGTGTTTGTATAATAGTTTTTTTACTTGGACTAAATTTAATTGAAGGAGAAAAATTCAAAATGACAAAATCCAAAATCGTTGAAATCAATGAAAAAATCGCCGATGCTGCAGTAAGCGGATATAAAAAAATAGAATCTGTTGTTGTTGATAACTACACAAAAATTGAAGATAAGTTCGTTGAAAAATATCTTATTCATGACGGAGAAACCGTTGAAGAAGCCAAGGAAAGACTTAAAACTGAAGAAAAATAATTAAAAAAGGATATTGCCGAACCGGCAATATCCTTTTTTATTAACCGTGCTTCCTTCCTGATTCAATAAGTTCTTTTTCGAATTCTTCCGGATGTTTTATGTAATAATCCTGATGCTCCTCTTCCGCGGTATAAAATGCAGAAAACGGTTCAAGGCTTATCCAGACCTTTTTTCCGGATTTTTCTTCAAGTTCACCGATCATTTTCTCCGCAATTTCCTTTTCGGAAAAATCGTTATAATAGACCGCCAGAGTATATGAATATCCCCTGTCGATAAACTGACCTTCGCCGTCAAAAGGATCTACTCCGTCAAGAAAAATTTCAAAAAGTTCATTAAAAGAAACTTTTTCCGGGTCATAGTCAATTTTTATCGTTTCTCTGTGGCCTGTTTTCTGGCTTTTCACTTCTTTATAAGTTGGATTTGCTTCCTTTCCGCCGCAATAGCCGCTTGTAACATCAAAAACACCCGCCAGTTCTTTAAATGCAGGAGTTATGCACCAGAAACAGCCTCCGGCAAAGTATGCTGTTTTCATGAAATCACCGCCTTTATTTTTCACAGATGAACTTTCTTAATTCACCGAGCAAATAATCAAAATCGTTTTTTTCGTAATAATAATGTCCCGATTTTTCAAGAACATTTATCGAAGCGAAAGTTTTTTCTTCAAGATACTTTATCGATTTTTTTGAAACAAGCTCATCACCGAAAGACTGAAAAATCATGCAGTCCTTTTTCAGGTTTCCTATTATTTTTCTTGTTTCACTGATTTTTCCGAAAAGTTCAAGAAATCTCGGTATCCAACCGAGATATTTCAGCAAATTTTTCGAAAGCTCTATTCCGCAGCAATTTTTCATTGCAACAAGCTTTTCGTTGCTTTCCGGAACCTTTCCGAGATAGATTCTGAAAGCGGAAAAGAGCGCAACCGGCTTTACAAAAAGTTTTATCGGAACAGCAAGCAAAAAAAGTTTTTCAATTCTTCTTTCTTTAACCGCCTGCTCAATCGCCAGAAGCGTTCCGAGGGAATGTGCAACTATGATAATCTTTTCATGAGTTTTTAAAAGATCCGAAACTGTAAAATCAACCTGATTTTCCCATTTTTTCATTGAAGTTTTTGAAAAATCCTCGGTTTTTCCGCCGTGACCATCCAAAAGAATATTATAAACCGAAAATTCCTTTGGAACAAGCGGAAGAAAATCTTTAAAATGGTTTGGTGTTCCGACAATTCCGTGGATAAACAAAACGGCGGTTTCTGCTTCTGGAACAATGCGTTTATATTCTTTATGTTCCACAAAAACCACCTCACTTTATTTTATTATACCATTTTTAAAATTAAATGTATATGACAAAAAAGCTCATTCCGAAGAATGAGCTTTTTGTTGGTGGGAGCGGGTGGGTTCGAACCACCGTAGTCACTGACAACAGATTTACAGTCTGCCCCCTTTGGCCGCTTGGGTACACTCCCATATAAATATTAAGTTTGTCGATAGTGGAGCTGGTGGACGGACTCGAACCCCCGACCTGCTGATTACAAATCAGCTGCTCTACCAACTGAGCTACACCAGCATCTCAGCGACGAATGTTATCTTATCACATCCGAAAGGATTTGTCAACACTAAATTTCAAATTTTTTCAAAATTTTTATCTTAACTAATTCTTAATGAAATCTTAAAGCTTTTTGTACTTTTTTCTTAAACTCTGTTTTGGTAACATTTTTTTCATAAATGGAGGATTAATAATATGAGAAAATTATTTATTATAGCGCTTGTTCTGGTGATTGTTTTGGTTCCATCGTTTTTTATTGCAGAAAAATTCTTCCCCGCCGAAATATATATTGCAAAATCCCTTCTTACCGATATTTCAGAAAATTCTTTTCCTTATTCAAAAAACGAATCAAATAAAGCAAACTGTGATTTGACTCTGCTTGCAGAAAACGGTTCTGTGCTGAATGATTCACTTTTGCTCATAAATGAAAACCACCCGCTCCCGGAAAATTATTCCCCGGAACTTATTGATTTGGGAGGAGTATATATTAACTCCTGTGCAGAAGAATCATATCATAATCTTGCAGACGATATCAAGGATTTATATGGAAATTCGATTTATATTATGAGCGCTTTCCGAAGCCGCGAAGAACAAACCGAAATCCTTGAATCCGGAAACGAATATGCCGCTTCTGTTGATTCAAGCGAACATCTTTCCGGACTTGCTATTGATGTTTATGTAAAATATTATGCCGGAATGGGTTTTCTTGACAGCGAAGAAGGACAGTTTGTCAATTCATTTTGTCAGGACTATGGTTTTATAATTCGATATCCATATTATGGAGAAGAAATTACAGGAATTCCATTTGAACCCTGGCATCTTCGATATGTCGGGCTTCCCCATTCAAAAATAATCGCTGAAAACAATCTTACCCTTGAAGAATATATTGAGTTATATATCCCCGAAGAAATTTATTATTATGAGGACTATTTTATTTCCCGCCAGAAACCGGGAAATATATTTATTCCGGAAGATTTTTCCGAAATAGTTATATCCCCGGATAATACAGGTTACTATTTTATTACCGGAAAGCAATAATATTTTATTGTCTGCCCAATGTTTTTGTGATAAAATTTAGGTACAGTCATATACTTTGGGGGATACTATGAAAAAAATCATATCTGTTTTATTGACCGTCATTATGCTTCTTTCTTTTGCAGGATGCAATTCCGACAAAAACAATCTTGACGTTGTCGTAATCACCGATATTCATTTTGCCGGAAACGAATTTTTTCATTATGAGGGCTATTATGCCGAATCAAACGATACAAACGGTTCCGGAAAACAGATGAAATATCTTGATGATATTCTTGATGCATTCATAGATGAAATGAAAACCAGAAAACCCGATTATATTCTTATGACCGGCGACAACACTTTTGACGGTGCAAAAGAATCCCATTTTGCTCTCACTGAAAAGCTCCGGGCTCTTGTTGATGAAGGTATAACCATTCTTAATATTCCCGGAAATCACGATATAAAAAATACTGCTTATATTTTCCCAAACGGCGGATATGAAAAAACAGAATCTCTTACCCCCGAAGAATACCGCGAAGTTTATGCAAACTTCGGATATACAGGCGGAATCTCTTATGATGAAAATTCCCTTTCTTATGTTTATGATACCGGAAAAGGCGTGCGTTTTTTCATGATGGATACCAATGCATCATATGGACTTCTTTACGGCGAAATAATCAAAGAAAAATATGAATGGCTTGAAAAAGAACTCTCCGCATGTATTGAAGCCGGAGATATCCCTGTTGTTGCCGGACATCACAATCTCCTTGAGCACAACAAAATGTTCAATTTCGGATATATGCTCAACAACAGCCCCGATGTTGTCGAACTGCTGGAACGATACGGCGTTTCTCTTTATCTGAGCGGACACATGCACACCCAGCATATTGCTCAGAATGAAAATATCACCGATATTGTCGGCGGTGCATTTTCCGTTTATCCGCATCGCTATGGAATAATCAATTTTAACAAAGATGGCTGGACATATAAATCCAAAATGACAGATGTTTCCGCTTATGCTAAAAAAACAGAAAGTACCGATGATAGCCTTTTGAATTATTCTGATTACGGCTATGCATTTTTCTATAACAATGCTTATAAACAAGGTTTGGAAGCTCTTTCTTCGGTTATAAAAGATCCGGAACTTCTTGAAAAATATGCGGATTTTTCCGCAAAGCTTAATGTAGCTTATTTCGGCGGAGTTTTTTCCGATATCGATCTTTCTCTTTCCGAACAATTCATAGAAGATTCTGCCGGAACACGATGGGGTTTCTATATGAGTTATATCCTTAATGATACCAAAGATAATGTTTACTGTCAGCATCTTTATCAGACCGAATAAGTAAAAAAACTCTTCCGGAAGGAAGAGTTTTTTTATTGTTGATTAAACTGACGGTTTATTGAAAATCGGATTCTGTAGTGATATACTTAGGTTGGTTTTTCGCGTTAAAAATCTTTGTTTATGTGAGGTAGAAATGAAAAAGATTTTTAAAAACCTGTTGCAATATAAAAGAAGGATTTTGGTTGCACTTCTTTTTATGACCGCTGCCACGGTTTGCGACCTTATGCTCCCCACCATAATGAGCAATATTGTGGACAAAGGCATCTATCTTTCCGATATGGAATATATTAAGAAAAACTGTCTTAATATGTTTCTTGTTTCGTTTGCCGGCCTTATAACTGTAATAATCGGAAGAAAAATAACAGCAGAGATCGTTGCCGGATTCTGCTGTGATCTTCGCCGTATGGTGTTTAAAAAAGTAAATACCATGACTTTCAGCGAAATTAACGAAATCGGAACAGCCGCACTTATCACCCGCTCCACCCATGATACGGATACTTTGGGTTGGATCGCTTCAATTTTTTGCGGAAATATTATAACCATTCCTGTTCTTTTTATCGGAGGGGTTGTTCTTTCTTTCAGCAAAGATATTTTTCTTTCGCTGATACTTCTTCTGTTCGTTCCAATCGTTTTTTTTGTAGTTATCCTTATTGGAAGAAAAATCGAGCCGCTTTGGCGCATTGCAGATGAGTTTATTGACAAACAGAATGACATTATGCGCGAACGTCTTCGCGGAATCCGTGTTATCCGCGCTTTCGATAAAGAAGCACATGAGCACGAAAGAATTTCAGAAGCCACCAGAAAAATGGCAATGAACATTATCAAATCAAATGTAAGCATGGGAACAATCGCACCTCTTGCTCTTTTCCTGCTCAATTTCTCTGTTATATTGATAATTTATATTGGTGCTTTCAGAATGGAAACCGGAGCAAGTGCCGTTTCCGCCGGCGATATTTTTGCTATCATACAATATGTTACTCTTGTTATGACCAGCATTATGAACGCAGCTTTTGTTATCGTTATGATTCCGCACGCAAAGGTTGCCGCAAACCGCATCGGAGAAGTTATTTCTGCCGAAGGTTATGACGATAATCTTCCTGAAGAATCTTTTGATTTTTCCGGAAGCGTTGTTTTTGACAATGTTACATTTAAATACGAAGGTGCTTCCGAAGCTGCCGTAAGCAATGTATCCTTTGAAATCAAACCGGGACAGAAAGCTTCTGTAATCGGCGGTACCGGAAGCGGAAAATCCACTCTTGTTTCACTTATGCTTTGTTTCCGTATTCCCACAGAAGGAAAAGTTATTTACGACGGACGTTCAACAGATATGCTCAGTCATAAAACGGTCAGAAAGAACATAAGCTGTGTTCTCCAAAATTCCTCGATCTATTCCGGTACCATAAAAGATAATATTCTTATGGGAAAACCTTCTGCTACCGATGAGGAAATAGCCGAGGCCGCGGAAATATCCGAACTTTCGGATTTTATAAATTCTTTGGAAAACCGTTTTGATCATGAACTTAATCAGTCCGGAAAAAATCTTTCCGGAGGACAAAAACAGCGAATTTCCATTGCCAGGGCGGTTATAAAAAACGCTCCCATTTATATTTTTGATGACAGTTTTTCCGCATTGGATTTCCTCACGGAATCAAGACTCCGCACAAAGCTTTCCAAAAAAGCACAGGGAAAAACCCAGATCGTTATTACACAGCGTGTTACTTCCGCGATGAACAGTGACATTATCCTTGTAATGGATAACGGAAAACTTGTTGATTCGGGAAAACATTCAGAACTTTTGGAACGCTGCAGAATATATAGGGAAATTTATGCTTCCCAGACGGGAGGTGCAAAATGATTTCCGAAAACAAGCAAAACCGCGTAAAATCGCTTTTACGCATTTTCAAAGAAGCAAAACCCATCTGGGGCTGGCTTATTCTTTCGTGCTTCCTTTGCCTTCTCTCCATAATTTGTACCGTTGTTTCACCAAAAATGCTTGGCGAGCTTGTTCAGCAGCTTTATGATTATTGGTCCGGAGAACTTATTACCGAAAATTTTACCGGAATCATTCTTGCCGGAATAATCCCTTTGGGAATAATTTATCTTTTGCTCAGCCTTGTTAAACTTGCAAATATGTATCTGCTCAACAACGTTGTAAGCAGATATTTCACCTGCAACATCAGAATAAAAATATCCGAAAAGATAAAGCATCTACCTGTAAAGTTTGTTGACTGTACACCCGTCGGAGAGATTTTGCGCCGAATGACAGATGATGTTTCTCATATGGGAACTTCAATCCATACTATGATAGAAACTCTTTCTACGGGCTTTCTTCAGATTATTGTGATAACTGTCATGATGTTTTTTGAAGATTGGAGACTTTCCCTTGCGGTTTTGGTGATAACTCCGATTTCCGTCTATCTCTCTTCAAAAATTTCAGCAATGAGCGAAAAACATTTCCATGAAATGTTTACCGAATCCGGAAAATTAAATTCCGTTGTTGAAGAAAGTTACACAAACTATGCAACAACAAAAGCCTATAACTGGGAAAACGAAACTCTCCGTCGCCATGAAGAAATTAATCTCCGTCAGCGCGATGCTGAAGTTAAAGCAACTTTCATTTCTTCTGCCGTTCGGCCTTGCATAGCTTTCACAAATTCTCTTGCGTATATTGCTGTAAACCTCCTTGGCGGATGGCTAATCCTTAACGAAGGAGTTTCTGTCGGAACGATTGTTACAATTGTTCTTTTTGCAAAGCAGATTGCTGCTCCACTTGAACAGATTGCAGAAGGACTGGGTGATGTTCAGCGTGCAATAACCTCTTCTCAGCGTGTATTTGATCTTCTTGACCTCGAAGAAGAAAAAGCTGATAAAGGAACATTCGGAAAAGTTGATATTTCCGGAAATGTAAAATTTGAAAATGTTGATTTTTCCTACGACGAAAGCAAACCCCTTATCAAAAATCTTAACCTTGATATAAAACATGGTCAGAATGTTGCCATTGTTGGTCCGACAGGTGCAGGAAAGACCACGATTGTAAACCTTCTGATGCGTTTTTATGATCCGCAAAACGGAAAAATAAGCATTGACGGATATGATATTGCTGAAATTTCCCGTGAAGAGGTGCGAAACCTTTTCGGAATGGTTCTTCAGGACACTTGGCTTTTTGGCGGAACTGTTGCAGACAACGTTGCTTACGGAAAACCGGAAGCTACTCTTGATGAAATTATGACCGCCTGTGACGAAGCTTACTGTGATCATTTCATTCGTACCCTTCCCAACGGTTATGATACCGTTATAGGCGATGATACAACAAACATTTCAGGAGGACAAAAACAGCTTCTCACAATTGCAAGAGCGCTTTTGGCAAACCATCGCTTGCTTATCCTTGATGAAGCCACTTCCAATGTTGATACAAGAACCGAAATACTTATTCAAAAAGCTATGGACAAACTTATGGAAGGCAAAACATGTTTTATAATTGCCCATCGGCTTTCCACAATCGTTGATTCCGATCTTATTCTTGTAATCAATAACGGTGAAATTGTTGAGACAGGAAAACACGAAGAACTTCTTGCCAAAAAAGGCTTTTATTACGAAATTTATAACAGTCAGTATGCTGTTTAAAAAAAGAGGTGCTTTTTAATGCAAAACAAAGTCCTTTTGATCCTTTGCGACGGAATGAGACCGGACGCCGTTTTGAAATGCGGCCATCCTTTTGCAGAAAAACTTATGAGCATTTCGTGTTATAATTCGCATGCTCAAACCGTTTTTCCTTCCTGGACCCTTCCCTGCCACATGTCTCTTTTTCACAGTATTGATCCTTCCGAGCACGGAGTTTTGGGAAACACTTTTGTTCCCGGAGAAAGGAAAGGACTTTTTGAGCAGCTGCGTGATTTTGGAAAAAGCACTTCGTTTTTTTACAGCTGGGGTGAACTTAAAGATATATATCAGCCTTATGCTCTTTGTTACGGCCATTTTGTGTCTGAAGAATATTTTCCTCACGGAAAAGTAACCGAACTGCTTGAAGAGAATTGCGAAAAATTCATAAACGAATATAAACCGGATTTTGCGTTCCTCTATCTTGAAACAACCGACAGTATCGGACACGAAATCGGTTGGGGCACCGAAGAATACTACAAAGCAGCAAACCATTCCTTCGGAATCATAGAAAAAATCATGCCAAACCTTCCGGAGGATTATTCCGTAATCGTTCTTGCGGACCACGGCGGCCATGATCAAACCCACGGAACATCGGACCCAATCGATATGACCATTCCGCTTTTCATAAAAACCGATCATGAAATTGATAAAGAAAAATTTGAAAATGCAAATATTATTGATGTGGCACCGACAATTTGTGATATCATAGGTATAGAACCTTCGAAAAAATGGAAGGGCAAAAGCCTTTTGAAATGACAAAAAAGCACCCTTTTGGGTGCTTTTTTTGTTTCCTCCCTTTTCAAAAATATTAATATGTGCTATTATATAATATTATAGAAAGAGGGCGGTCTTCATGTATTATCAGAAAAAATTTGATTGTCATGTTCACAGCGATTGTTCTCCGCAGGGAGTCCATTCCATGATGAGTCTTTGTGAACAAGCGGTTAACCGCGGCCTTTTCGGTTTTGCCGTAACGGATTGCTGTGATTGCGACCGTTTTGATGAAATGCAATTTTCCGAAAGAGTTCGCGAATCTGTTTATTGCGTTTATAAAGCCCGCTCTGTTTTTGAAGATTCCCTTGTTATTTCCAACGGCGTTGAAATAGGCCAGCCACTTGATAATATTGAAAAAGCTGACAAAATTATCAGCAGCGTTCCTTTCGATGTTGTTCTCGCTTCCGTAAAAAAATACCCTGACGGAAGAAAATTAAACACTATAAATTACTCCGAACTTTCTGAAAATGAAATAAAAAGATATTTGGAGTCTTATTATAAAGTCCTTTTGGAAACATCAAAATGGAATAATTTTGATGTTTTAAGTCAGCTTACTCTTCCGATGCGCTATATAAACAGCGAAGCTGCACCTTATTTTTCAATTCGCCATTGCGATGATATCATTGAAGTTATTTTAAAGAAACTTGCTGAAGAAGGAAAAGCTCTTGAAGTAAACACTTCTGCTCTTCGCGGAAAACTCAATATGATACTTCCACCCGTAAGATATCTCAGAATGTTCCGTGAACTTGGCGGTGAATTTATTACAGTCGGTTCCGGTTCCCACAGCTGCGGTTCCCTCGGAGCAGATATCGGCGAAGGAATCAGCCTTGTTCACGAGGCAGGTTTTTCCTCATATTGCTATTTTGAAAAACGCAAACCCATTCTTATAAAAATTAATTAAAGGAGATTTTACTATGGATCAGCTTCTCAGACTTCTTGAACATAATGCCAAACTTACTACCGATCAGCTTTCCGCCCTTCTTGGAAAAAGCGAAGAAGAAATTTCCGCTGCAATAAAAGAATACGAAAAAGAAAATGTTATAGTCGGATACAACGCTCTCGTAAACTGGGAAAAAATCGACCCCAATGACTGCACCGCTGTTATTGAACTTAAAGTTCAGCCAAAACGCGATTACGGTTATGATGAGATCGCCGCAGAGATCATGCGTTTCGATGAGGTTCAGACCGTTTGGCTTATGAGCAGTTCCAGCTATGATCTTTCTGTTATCATTCGCGGACACAGCTTCAAAGACATTTCCCTTTTTGTTGCAAAACGCCTTGCGACTCTTGATTCCGTAACTTCCACCGCAACCAATTTTGTTCTTAAACGTTACAAAGAACATTTCTTTAATTTTACTGATGAGGTAAAAGATGAAAGGAGGCACCTGAATATTGATTGATTACAGCAAAGTGCTTTCCGAAAAAGTTGCTGAACTCAAACCTTCCGGAATCCGTAAATTTTTTGATCTTGCCGCAGAAGTTAAAGACGTTATTGCTTTAACCATTGGCGAACCTGATTTCAAAACTCCCTGGCATATCCGCGAAGCGGGAATAAATTCCCTTGAAAAAGGCAGGACCTGGTACACAGCTAACGCAGGCCTTATCGAACTGCGCCAGGAAGCTTCCAAATATCTTAAACGCAGATTCAATCTTGATTATGATTCAAAAGATATTTTTATAACCGTAGGCGGTTCCGAAGCAATTGATCTTACTATTCGCGCAATTATTGACAACGGCGATGAAATGCTTCTGCCGATTCCTTCTTTCGTTTGCTATGACCCGATTTGCCGCCTTGCGGGAGGAAATGTTATTCCGATTGAAACAAAACGTGAAAACGATTTTCGCCTTACTGCGGAAGAACTTAAAGCGGCGATCACTCCTAAAACAAAACTCCTTGTCCTTCCTTTCCCTAACAACCCTACCGGTGCAGTTATGAGAAGAGAACATCTTGAGGAAATTGCCGAAGTTCTTCGCGGAACCGACATTATGGTTCTTTCCGATGAAATTTACGCGGAACTTACCTATGGCGGCGAACGCCACGTTTCCATTGCCGAAATTGACGGCATGAAAGAGCGCACTATTATTGTAAACGGTTTTTCAAAAGCCTATGCTATGACCGGCTGGAGGCTTGGCTATGTCGCCGGACCTTCCTCGATAATTCAGCAGATGCTCAAAATCCACCAATACGCAATAATGAGCTCTCCCACAACAAGCCAGTATGCCGCCGTTGTTGCAATGCGTGATTGTGACAATGAGGTTGAGGAAATGAAAAAGGAATACGATATGAGAAGGCGCTTCCTCGTAAAAGCTTTCAACGACATGGGTCTTGATTGCTTCACTCCCGAAGGCGCATTTTACGTTTTCCCCTGCATAAAATCCACCGGACTTTCATCCGACGAATTTTGTGAAAAACTTCTTCACAGCAAAAAAGTTGCCGTTGTTCCTGGCGGAGCTTTCGGTTCTTCCGGAGAAGGTTTTGTCCGCGTTTCCTATTCCTATTCCCTTGATCATCTTATGGAAGCGACAAAACGAATCAAAGAATTCCTTGAGGAACTTGATAAATGAAAAGCATAAGCGTTAAAGCCCCGGCAAAAATCAATCTTTTTCTTGATATTGTCGGAAAGCTTCCGAACGGATATCATGAAATCGAATCCGTTATGCAAACCATTGACCTTTTTGATTATGTCAGAATATCGGAAGATAAAGAAATCTCCGTTTTTTGCAGCGACAGCGACCTTGACGGCGATTCAAACATTGCTTTCAAAGCCGCAAAACTTTTTTTTGAAAAAACAGGAATTGATTCCGGGGTTAAAATCGAAATTGATAAACGGATTCCGAAACAGGCCGGAATGGCCGGAGGAAGTGCAGACGCAGCCGCAGTTCTTTTCGGAATTAACAAAATTTTCGGCTCTCCCCTTTCCGAAAATGAACTTTGTGATTTGGGCGCAAAATGCGGCGCAGATGTTCCGTTTTCGATAATTGGCGGAACAAAGCTTTCCGAAGGAATCGGCGAAAAACTTTCGGCTATTCCGGAAATTCCGGATTGCTGGATCGTTACCGTAAAACCCGATATCAGTATGAGCACGCCGGAAAGTTATAAATATTACGATGAGCACGGGCTTTTTGCACTTGAGCACCCAGGAAAATCCGGAATTGTCGACGCATTGGAAGAAAACGATATTTATTCTCTTTCCGAAAAACTTTATAACGTCCTTGAGCATACCGTTGAAGGCCCGATCATCAAAGAAATAAAAAATGACATGCTCTCTCTTGGTGCTCTCGGTTCAATGATGACCGGAAGCGGTACTGCTGTTTTCGGAATTTTTGATTCTGTTCAGAAAGCCGTTGCCGCAAAAAACTCTCTTTCTGAAAAATTCGATTCCGTTTTTCTTTCAAGGCCCACAAAATCCGGCGTACAAATTGATAAAAGTGCCGCGGTTTATGAAAAATTTGCTGAACTTGGAATAAAATATGAACGGGTCGATCACCCGGCTGTTTATACCATGGAAGAGATGGATTCTCTTGGTATTTTCAACAAAGGCGTTGTAGGCAAAAATCTTTTCCTTCGTGATAACAAAGGTCACAGACATTTTCTTGTTTTTGTTTTCGGAGATAAACACGCAAACCTTGAATCCATTCAGAATGAACTCGGAATCAAGCACGTAAGCTTTGCTTCATCCGAAAGACTTGATAAATATCTTGGTCTTACAAAAGGTTCCGTTTCCCCTCTCGGGGTAATAAATGATTCGGATTCGGCTGTTGAATTTATAATCGACAGCGAATTTAAAGATTACCCCTGCGTTGGGGTTCACCCGAACCAGAACACTTCAACCGTCTGGCTGACTTTTGAAGATTTGATAAAAGTTATTCGTGAAAACGGAAACAAAATCGATTTTATAAACATCTGATTGAATAATTTTAAAAAATTCCGTCAATGCTTTTTTCATCAAAAGCAAAGGCGGATTTTTTTATGAGTTTTTACAGATATGACGCTTATCCGAAAGGAAGGAAAATGAAAGGATTCGAAAGTCTTTTGCTCATCGGCCTTGTTTTCACCTTGTTTTCCTCCGGAGTAAATAGAACCGTTGCAACAGGAAACGAAATCCGTTCCGAAACACTTCGGCTTCATATAATTGCAAATTCCGACAGCGAAGAAGACCAACAGCTTAAACTTAAAGTTCGCGATGCGGTTCTTGAAGCGACCGGAGAACTTTTTGCGGAAGTTTCCGGAAAAACGGAAGCTGTTGCCGCGGCGGAATATTCTTCAAATGACATAAAAGTGATTGCTGAAAAAGTTATTACGGAAGAAGGCTTTGGCTATCCGGTTCAGGTAGAAGTTGTTGAAATGTGGTTCGAAACAAGAAGTTACGAAGGTTTCACCCTTCCGGCAGGAGATTATGATGCTGTTCGCATAATCATCGGCAATGGCGAAGGAAAAAACTGGTGGTGCGTAATGTATCCGGCTCTCTGTGTTCCCGGTGCGGAAAAACCGCTTGAAAAATACGGTGATAATGCGGATTTTATTTCCGGAAACGGATTTGAAGTTCGGTTCGTGCTTATTGAATGGATCGAAAGCCTTAAAAAGAGTTTTTTATAAATAGTGCAAAATTTATAAACCGTTAATGGATTTTACCAAAATCCATTAACGGTTTTGTCAGTTTTGTCAAATATCAGAATTCCGTCTTTTGACAAAAATGTTATAATTTTTGAATTTTTTTGGTCTAAATTTTGAATATTCCCTTGACTTATTATAGTAATAATAGGTATAATAAGTTGTTGATATACAACAGTGGGCGAAATGCCCAAAATAAGAAACACGAACAGGAGTGAACAAAGCTTATGGAAAATCTTCTCTATGCTGTTCCCGTTATCGGTGTCGTCGCTCTCGCTGTCGCTCTTATGCTTAAAAGCTGGATCGGCAAACAGGACGAAGGCAACGACAGAATGAAGGAAATCTCCGGTTATATCCGTGAGGGTGCAATGGCATTCCTCGGCCGCGAGTACAAAATGGTCGCTGCATTCGCAGTTGTCCTCCTTCTTATCGTCGCAATCTTCATCAGCCCCATCGCTGCAATCGCATGCCTTTTCGGCGCTGCATTCTCTGTACTTGCAGGCTTCATCGGCATGAAAACCGCAACCGATGCAAACGTCCGTACCACCAACGCTGCAAGCAAAAACGGTATGCCTGCTGCTCTTAAAGTAGCATTCCGCGGCGGCGCTGTTATGGGTCTTTGCGTTGTTGGTCTCGGCCTTCTCGGCGTCAGCGTTGTTTTCATCATCTGCAACCTTGATACCGGTATTTTCGCAAACATCACCCTTGATAACTGCGCAACCATCATCACCGGTTTCTCCCTCGGTGCTTCCTTCGTAGCACTTTTCGGACGTGTTGGCGGCGGTATCTATACCAAAGCAGCAGACGTCGGTGCAGACCTTGTTGGTAAAGTTGAGGCAGGTATCCCCGAAGACGACCCCAGAAACCCCGCAGTTATCGCTGATAACGTCGGCGACAACGTTGGTGACGTTGCAGGTATGGGTTCCGACCTTTTCGAATCCTATGTCGGTTCCATCGTTTCCGCAATTACCCTTGCAATTGCAATTCCTACCATCAACAGCGGACTTCTCGGTGAAGTTGCTCTTGATCCGGTAACCGGTTCCCTCTTCCCGCTTTTCCTTGCTGCAATCGGCATTATTGCTTCCATCATCGCTGTTTTCTTTGTTAACGGCAAAACCAACAACCCCGCAAGCCAGCTTAACCTCGGTACTTACATCAGCTCCGCAATCGTAATCGTTGCTTCCTTCTTCCTCAGCCAGGCTTGCTTCGGAAACATCGGTGCTTTCGTAGCAGTTGTTATCGGTCTTGTTGTCGGTGTTGCAATCGGTAAAATCACCGAGTTCTACACTTCCGGCGACTTCAAACCCGTTAAAGAGATTGCACAGCAGTGCGAAACCGGTTCCGCAACCTGCATCATCAGCGGTTTTGCAACCGGCCTTACCTCCACTGTTTTCCCGCTTCTCCTTATTGCAATCGCAATTCTCGGCGCTTACTATGCATTCGGTCTTTACGGCATTGCAATCGCAGCAGTAGGTATGCTTTCCACCACCGGTATTGTTATCGCAGTTGACGCTTACGGTCCTATCTCCGATAACGCAGGCGGTATCGCAGAAATGAGCGAACTTCCCGAAGAAGTACGTGAAATCACCGATACTCTCGACTCCGTTGGTAACACCACCGCAGCAGTTGGTAAAGGCTTTGCAGTTGGTTCTGCAGCTCTTACCGCTCTTGCACTCTTCGTATCTTATTCCCAGATTGCAAACCTTGAAAAAATCGACCTTCTCAGCCCCGCAGTTGTTGCAGGTCTTCTCATCGGCGGTATGCTTCCGATGCTCTTCTCCGCTCTTACCATGAACTCCGTTGGTAAAGCAGCAAACCAGATGATCGAAGAAGTTCGCCGTCAGTTCCATGAATTCCCCGGCATTATGGAAGGAACCCAGAAACCCGACTATGCAAGATGCGTTGACATCTCCACCGGTGCAGCTCTTAAAGAAATGCTTCTCCCCGGCGCTCTTGCAGTTGTTTGCCCCATTGCTGTTGGTCTTATCCTCGGTACTGAAGCTCTCGGCGGCCTTCTCGCAGGTTCCCTCGTAGTTGGCGTTCTTATGGCAATCACCATGTCCAACGCTGGCGGTGCTTGGGATAACGCAAAGAAATACATTGAAAACGGTCATAACGGCGGCAAAGGTTCCGAACCCCACAAAGCTGCTGTTGTCGGCGATACCGTCGGCGACCCCTTCAAAGATACTTCCGGTCCTTCCCTTAACATCCTTATTAAGCTCATGACCGTTGTAGCTGTTGTATTCCTTCCTCTTTTCCTTTGATAGGTAAATAAAATTAAAGCCCCGCTTTGCGGGGCTTTTTTGTTGCATTTTATTCAAAATATTTTTTGCTGTCTGCTTCGGAAACGCAGGTCATGTTTTCCGCAATTTTTAATAGTTCGTCTTCTGAAACTCCGTTTGCAGTAAGGGTGAAAGTAAGCATCACACTTCGGTCTTCCCAAACCTTTTCTTCCCAAATAAGACCGATTCTTCTGTTTCCGTCATAATTTATAAATCTTGCTTCTGTTTCACCGATAAAAACCGTTTTATCTTCGTTTATATCAAAACTATTATAAAACGCTCTCCAATCTTCGCTGTATGGAATAAACTCATAAATCAGCGTGATGTCATAAAATTCCGGGTTTTCATAAAGGCGATAAACGAATCCATGATAATCGCCGCTGCAACCAATTGAAGCAGGCATACCCGCAGTCTGAGTTTCGGAGTATCCTTCCGGAAGATAACCCGGCTGATAATCTCCGAGTTTCCGGAGTGCAGCCTGATAATAAATATAATAGCTGTTTTCTTCCGGAGCTTCTATTTCCGCAACGGATTCGGCGATTGCAATAATGTCGTAATCTTCTTCGCCTACATAGTCAAGGATGAATCCTATTCCCTTTTCTGCGTCAGTCCAGACAACCGCAGTTTCCGGAAGACTGTATTTGATATAAAGGTCCTCTTGATTTACCGGCACTCTGTGTTCGCTGTAATCAGGCTCCATTGGGAAAGTGAAAATACAGCCTTCCGCTTCGCCTACCTTACATTTTTCAACTGATTTCACATTTTTTGCATCGAAAGATTTTTTATATTCCGTTTTGAAGAAAGCAAAAGTAAAGAAATCGTTTTCGTTTTTCTTAAAAATGACCGTTCTTTTGCCGAGGAATGTTCCATCATCAAAAGAAACCTCATATTCTTCCGGTATTGCTTCCGGGTACCAATAACCAAGCTCAACAGGATTATTATCCATTGAAGTAAACTCAATTACATAATCTCCGTTTCTTCCATCAATTTCCATTCCTCGTACATTCATATTGATTTTTGAATGTTCCGCCGCAACTGCGACAACTGAAATCGAAAGGGCAATCATTGCCGCAACGAGAAGAAACTTTGGTCTGTGCTTTTTAACCGGAATCTCTTTGTTTCCGCTTTCGATTGCATTTTTTATTCTTTCGGAAGCTGTTTCCGAAAGTTCAATTTTTTTCCATGCATTATTGAAATTTTCATTCATTTTTTTGCCTCCAGTCTGGTTTTTATGTTTTTTCTTGCTCTTGAAAGCCTTGTGGTAACGGCTGTTTGGCTTATTCCAAGAATTTTGGCAATTTCCTCAGTTTTATATCCTTCGTAATAGAAAAGATAAACCACAGCTCTTTCTTTTTTATCGAGGCTCATCATTGCAAAAAATGCTTCGCCCTGTTCGGGAATTTCAAAAGGAATTTCTTCAGAAAGTTCTTCTCTGTTTTTGTTCCAAAATGATTTATGAAAATCTTTACACAAATTTACTGTCACTTTTAAAAGCCAGTTTTTTGCTTTTTCGTCCGGAATTTCGCTGTGCTCAAGAAGCTTCATAAATGCCGATTGACAGATATCTTCCGCGTCGCTTACGGAACGGGTATAGCTCAGCGCAAGTCGGTAAACCGCATTTTTATGTTTTTCAAACATTTTTAAAACGTCAGCCAATTACACGCCCTCCTTTCTTTTTTTCTGCCGGCATATATAAAACGATTATACATTAGTTTTTGTCACATTTTTTCAAAATTTTCTATACAAAAAAACTGACTGATTTTTGTTTGTTTTGTCAACAAAATTTTCTATAAAATATAAGAAATTTTAATAAATATATGTTATACTTTAATTAAAGTATAACCCGAAAGGATTTGCGCTATGTCCCAGGAATTTGCTAACGAACGCGAGCTTGAAAAAGAATTTGAACAGATTTTTGAAAGCGAAGAAGCACACTATCTTATTGCCCAGCGCGCTCATGAATACGCAAAGCTTATGGCCTATTACCGCTGTGCCATAATGGAGGTTGAAACCAAATTCAAGGTGCTCAACGAAGAATTTTCTCTTCGCTTTGACCGAAACCCCATTGAAAATATCAAGAGCCGCCTTAAAAGGCCTATCAGCATACGCAACAAGCTGAAAAAATACGGCTATCCGCTTTCAATGGCAAACATTGAAGAACAGCTCCATGATGTTGCGGGAATCCGCGTTGTTTGCTCTTTTCCAAGCGACGTTTACACCATTGCTGAAGCATTTCTTAATCAAGACGATGTAACTCTTATCCAAATGAAGGATTATATCAAAAATCCAAAACCAAGCGGTTACAGAAGCCTGCATCTTATAATTGAGATACCGATTTTCCTTACAAAAGAAAAACGCATGATGAAGGTTGAAATCCAGCTTCGCACCATTGCGATGGATTGCTGGGCAAGCCTTGAGCACCAGATACATTATAAAAAGGATTTTCATTTTACAGACGAAATGGCAAAAGAACTTGCACATTGTGCGGAAATCAGCGCAGACCTTGATGAACGAATGGAAGCACTCCGAAAAATTGTAAGGAAAAACCCTGATAAACTGGATAATATAAATATCATATAAAAAAACCGTGCCGGAAAATCCGGCACGGTTTTTTATTAAATTGCATTATTTACCGTAATCATATTTGCAGAAAGGACACTTGGGGTAATCGAAATCATGCTTTTTTCCGCAGTTTGGGCACTGCTTTTGCGGAAGTTCTTCTTCCGCTTCTTCTGCAAGATAAAATTCAAGTTTTCCGCAATTAGGGCAGGTATAAATATCCACTTCCATCGCTCCTGCCAGAAGATTCGGCAAATCACCTAAAATCCAGCCCGTTTGTCCAAGCTGTAATTTTTCTGTTTTTATATGATTCATTTCGTGCCCGCAGCGCAGACAAGGCATATTCTTCGACATAACGGTCTTCCCCTTTAATCAAAAACGGGCACTGTAGTTTTTACCGTGCCCGTAAATTTTGCTGTCTTAGTCGCAAATATTAGAAGAACTGGAAGTTCCGATTCTGGAAGCGCCGGCTTCGATCATTGCGCAGGCAGCTTCATAAGTTTTTACGCCGCCGGAAGCTTTTACGCCCATTTCGGGACCAACGGTTTCACGCATAAGGCGGATATCTTCGGGGGTTGCGCCGCCAGTTGAAAAACCGGTGGAAGTCTTTACAAATTCTGCACCCGCACGTTTTGCCGCAAGGCAAGCTTCAACTTTTTCTTCATCGGTAAGAAGACAGGTTTCTATGATAACTTTAAGGATTGCTCTGCCGTCGCAAGCGCTGTGAACAGTTGCGATATCGTCTTCTACACGACGCCAGTCGCCTACTTTTGCGGAAGCAATATCAATTACCATGTCGATTTCCTCTGCACCGTCTTCGATTGCGCATGCTGCTTCAAAAGCTTTTGCTGCGGAAGCCATTGCACCAAGAGGGAAACCTACAACAGAGCAGGTTTTGATACCGGTGCCTTTGAGTTCTTTATGTACGAAGTAAACGTTAAGAGAGTTTACGCACACTGCGGCAACTCCGTATTTTTTTGCTTCGTCACAAACGGCTCTGAGCTGTTCATGGGTGGCGTCCGCCTTAAGAAGAGTGTGGTCAAGATATTTTGCGATAGCCTGTTTGTCCATTGTATTTTCCTCCTTTTATTTAAATCAGCCGCAACCGCCGCAGGAACCGCAGTCACCGGAGCAACCGCCCTGTTCGGGTTTTTCAATGGTGTCGGGATCGTCGCCTGCTGCGGACATCTGGATGATATGAAGAACAAATTCAAACATTTCGTTGAACTCATCCTGAGCGTTGTTATATGCAAGCATTTTTTCGTGGTTGGTTGCAACATCATAAAGTTCGTGAACAACTTTATCGAGTTCTTCGATTTTTTTGTCATCACGGTCTGCTTTGGTGATTTCCTGGGTGAGTTCATATCTTTTCATATTGAATTCAGCAATTTTTTCCTGAAGCTCATCATCATCCTCAACTGCTTTTTGTGCAGTGTTAAGAAGGATATAGCTTTCCTCCTGCTGGATTTTTTTGCCGAGTTCTCTTGCCATTTCGATAACAGTCATTTTATTTTATTCCTCCGTTTTAATAATCTCTCCATCAAGAGCCCAGCCAAGGGACTCTTTTAAATAAACTTTTGCAAAGCCTTTTTTAACGTCGTTTCTTGGTGCGCGAACAACAAGGTTTTCGTAACTTCTTCCGCTGATATAACCTTCTCCCACATCAACTTCATCATCGAAAAGCACCGTTGTTGTTTTTCCGACAAAGGAAGCGTTGATTTCGTGGCTGATTTCCGTCTGTAAATCAAGAAGTCTTTGGAAGCGGTTCGAGGAAACTTCGTGGGGAATCTGGTCTTCCATAACTGCGGCTTTTGTTCCTTCACGTTTTGAATAGATGAAGCTGTAAGTCATGCTCCATCTTGCTTTCCTCGAAAGTTCCATAGTCGCTTCAAAATCCTCTTCCGTTTCACCGGGAAAACCTACGATAAGGTCACTGGTTATTGTGACGTCCGGAATGATTTCTCTCGCCATATCCACAAGTTCCATGTAATGTTCGGCAGTATATCTTCTGTTCATTCTTCGAAGAACATCGTTTGAACCGCTTTGTACCGGAAGATGGATATAGTTGCAGACTTTTTCGCAGTCACGGATTGCTTCAAGAAGTTCGCGGGTACAGTCTTTTGGGTGGGAAGTCATAAATTTAATTCTGAAATCACCAGGAATTGCATTTACTTCCCGAAGAAGCTCTGCAAAGGTAATTCCCTTTACAAGTCCTTTTCCATAGGAGTTTACGTTTTGGCCGAGCAAAGTTATCTCTTTATATCCCGCCGCAACGATTTCTCTTGCTTCCGCAAGAATATTTTCCGGTTCCCTGCTCTTTTCTCTTCCGCGAACAAGAGGCACTACACAGTATGTGCAGAAGTTATCGCATCCATGCATTATCGGAAGATTTGCTTTCATATCGCTGTCGCGGTGGATGGGAAGATATTCCGCCATACAGCCTTCGCCTTCGCCGATATCGAACTGGCGTTTTTTTGCGGTTATATGTTTATAAACAAGTTCCGGTAATCTGGGGGCGGCATGAGTTCCGAAAACGATATCCACAAAAGGATAACTTTGGCGGAATTTTTTTGCGATATGTTCCTGCTGGACCATACAGCCGCAGACCGCAATTATCATATCCGGGTTTTCCTCATGGGCTTTTTTTAGTATTCCAACGTTTCCGAAAACACGTTTTTCAGCGTTTTCTCTTATTGCGCAGGTATTAAAAATTACAAATTCCGCTTCTTCGGCTGAATTTATGATTTCATATCCCATCTCTTCAAGAAGACCTTCGAGCTTTTCGCCATCGGAAAAGTTCTGCTGACAGCCGTAGGTATGGACATAGGCTTTATGTTTGCCTTCTCTTTTCGAAAGGATCTCGCGCACTTTTTCAATATAATTTATTTCGGGCATTGAAACTTCCTTTCTGCCTTTAAAAAATCAAATATATTCCTTAACTTTATTATATTATCACGAAGACGAAAATTTATCAATAGTATAGAAGGCGAATATGTTTAACAAAGCGTTTTCGCGGCAATAATATCTTCGCAACAAAACTACGGAGTGATAAAAAATGACCGTTAAACGAGGAGATATTTATTATGCCGACCTGAGCCCGGTGGTCGGTTCGGAACAGGGCGGTATCCGTCCGGTACTTATTGTTCAGAATGATATTGGAAATAAATTCAGCCCGACAGTAATTGCCGCCGCAATTACAAGCCAGAAAGATAAAACAAAACTTCCAACCCATATTTCTGTTTCTTCACAAAACTGCGGACTTGCAAAAGATTCCATCGTTCTTCTTGAACAGATTCGTACCATCGACAAACAGCGCCTTAAAGAGCATATGGGACATCTTGATGACGGTGCAATGAATAAAATCGATGAAGCCCTTTCCATAAGTTTCGGGCTTGGCAATACGGCAATTTAAAAAACGGAAGGGATTTCCCTTCCGTTTTTTATTCATAAATTTTATAAAGTTCCTTTGCCCTGTTTCTGATGGTTTCACAGATGCTTTCCGGTGAAATTACCTTAATATCTTCAGCAGAAAACTGCATTATCCAGCGGATAAGCCCTTCGCCTTCGGCCGCCCTAACATCTGTAACAAACCTGTTTTCTCCGATCGGCTTTGTAATAATATCCTCGCCAAATTCCTCGCGGACGTTTTTTGCGATTTTATCGCTGCATTCAAGGGTAATTTTAATGCTTTCGCCGCCGTACATATTAACGCTTCTGCGGAGATATTCTCCAATTGAAAAGCTTCCGCGAAGTTCTTCAATTTCACTTTCCGGTCTTATCGGAATTTTCGTTACCTCAACGTTCGTCATCATTTCAACGTGGAAATGGATAAGGTGGTCGTGGCTTTTGCTGTTTCCTATGAGAAAATAGCTGTCATTATCCCAGCAGAGATAATACGGCGAAATTTCATAAATATGTCCATCGCGCTTAAGCTGCATTTTTCCGTCGGCGGCAAATTCAAAATATTGGAAAGTTATGCGTTTTCCGTTTTTTATGGCGTTTATTACTTTATCAATATTATAGCGGACTTTTTTGTTTTTTGATTTAATTTTTTCATCGATGAAGGTGTGGTTTTTTATAATTTCCTCGCCGGTGGGGCTTGCAAGTTCGCAAAGCTTATCCACGATTGAAGAAGAATCTTCATAGGTAATAAATTTTGCGCCGGAAACCGCATCCGCAATTATCTTGAGTTCATAATCCTCAAAAAGCTGGTCGGTCATATAATAACCGCGCTTATATTCATCGCAGAGAATTATTGAATAGCCTGCGTCCCGAAGGGCGGCAACATCTCTTGCAACGGATTTTCTTTCCGCAGTCACACCTTTTTCGGCAAGATATGCAATAAGCTCGTTCGTATTAACCGGGTGCTGCTCATCTGTTTTTCTAAGTCTTTCAAGAATATAAAGAAGTTTTTCCTTTGTTTTTCCTTCCATTTTTCAGGCACCGCCTTTCTTTATGAACTTATTGTACCACATTTCTTATGACAAAACCGCACCAACAGGTTCTTTTTTCTTAAAATTCTGAACCTTTTCGATAATCCAGCCGGAAAGAAGAACGGTTACAAGCGAATATGCGATCTGTACAAACGGAATATAGCTCAGAGAGAGCAAAAGAACGGTCATATCAGTTGAAAGATATGCCGTTGAAATTTTGCATTTCAGTTTTTTGGATATTGCAAGAGCAAGAGCATCGTCACCTGCGCAGGCGCCCCCTTGGCGAACAACGATTCCTGCTCCAATTCCGACAAAAATCGCGCCGATTATCGCCGCAGCCAAAGGGAACGAGTTCAAATCCGGCAAAAGCGGCGGGAACTGTTCCAGAACCGCATAAAAAGCAGAATATCCCAAAGTTCCCACAAAGGATTTTATGATAAATTCTTTTCCCAGGAAAACAACTCCAAGAAAGTAGCATGTTCCGTCAAGAAAAGGTGCCGTTACCGCCGGAGAAAGTCCGAACCAATGGTTAAGAAGAAGTTCTATTCCCCAGATTCCGCCTTCGGTTATAATTGTTCTTGAATGAATGTTATACATTCCGAAAGCAAGAATAAAAGCACCTATCAGGATATATACAAAATAAAAATATCTTTTTATAAATTTTTTCAAACGTTTTTTCCTTTCAGTTGAATCCGCGGAAGCCTTTACCGATAATTTCGGAACTGTTGGTAATCATCATAAATGCCGTTGGTTCAACATCTTTTATAAAGCGGCGAAGACGAACCGCCTGGCTTCTTTTAAGAACAACAAGAACGATGTTTTTTTCGGTGTGGGAATAAGCTCCCTCCGCCTTATAGATAGTTGCGCTTCTGTGGAGTTCGTGATGAATAAAATCGCATATCGGCTTCGGATTTGTTGTTATGATGGTAAAATATTTGCAAAGGTTCATATTTTCTATGGCTCCGTCCATAATAAGGGTTTTTGCCATAAGACCGGTTACCGAATAAAGACCCGTCGCAAAATCGAAAGCTACAAACGCGCTGAGGGTTATGATAATATCGACCGCAAAAATTGCCGTTCCGATTTCCATGGTCGTATATTTTTTAAGAAGCATCGCTACAATATCCGTTCCGCCGCTGGATGCGTCCATGTTGAACAGAATTGCGGAAGCCACTGCGGGAATTGCAACAGCGAAAAGAAGTTCGATAACCGGTTCATCGGTAAGCGGAGTTGTTATAGGATAGATTTTATCAAGAGCGGAAAGACCAACGGTTGAAAGAATTGTTACGTAAAACGTTTTTCCGGCAAAACCCTTTCCGAGAACAACAACGCCGATTACAAGAAGAACCGCGTTCATAACAAGGTTAAGGGTACTTGCGGGAACTTCAAAAATCCGGCTTAAAACGATTGAAAGACCGGTTATTCCGCCGAAGGTAAAGTTGTTGGGATATTTAAAGAGCCATGTGCTTATGATCATCAAAACCGATGCAAGGGTAAGCAATACATATTCTTTTACGATTTTTACTGCGGGTTTCGTCATATCCATAATTGATCTCCTTAACGGTCAGATGACCTGGAAAATATAGAATTTAAGATAATCTGTTTCCGGAACGTTCCAAAGAATCGGATGATCGGGAGACTGCTGTCTTGCCTCGATCTGGCGAAGTTCAACCCCCGCATCTTTTGCGGCGGAATGGAGCATTTTTACAAAAAGCTCGTCCGGCATAAAATGCGAACAGGAAGCAGTAGCAAAATATCCACCCCTTGGAAGAAGTTTCATCGCTCTGAAGTTAATGTCCTTATAACCTTTAAAAGCGCTGTCAACGGTCTTTCTGGACTTTGTGAATGCAGGCGGGTCAAGAATTATAAAATCAAACTTTTCGTTTTTGTTATCAAGGTTTGTGAGCAAATCAAAAACGTCTGCAACCCTGAACTCCATTACATCTGTAAGGCCGTTCTGTTCTGCATTGCGTTTTGCCATTTCTATTGCAGATTCGGATATATCCACAGCGCAAACATGGCTTGCTCCGCCTTTTGCCGCATTAAGAGCAAAAGAACCGGTATGAGTAAAACAATCCAGAACCCTTTTCCCTTTTGCAATTTTGGAAACCGCAAGGCGGTTATATTTCTGGTCAAGGAAAAAACCGGTTTTCTGTCCGTTTTCAAAATCAACGCTGTATTTTATTCCGTTTTCAATAATCTCGGTTTCCGTGGAATCCGGAACGGGGACTCCGGGAAGATCGAACCAACCTTTGTTTTCTTCCATTCCTTCCAGCTTACGAATAGCAACGTCGTTGCGTTCGTAAATCCCCCGGACAGCCTGTCCGTCCTCAGAAAGTACCTCATAAAGAAGGGGAAAAACAATATTTTTTATTTTTTCCATTCCAACCGAAAGGCACTGGGTAACAAGGACATCGCCGAATTTATCAACCGTTAAACCCGGAAACTGGTCCGCTTCGCCGAAAACAAGACGGCAGCAGCCGATCTCTTCTCCCATTACGGTTTTGCGGTAATCCCATGAATATTTCACTCTTCTTTTCCAAAAATCGCGGTCGAATTTATCATTAGCATTTTTCGAAACAAGGCGGATTCTTATTTTACTTTCAATACTTATAAAACCGGTTCCGATATATTTTCCCTTCTCGGAAACTGCATCAACAAGCGAACCGTTTTCAAATTCGCCTTCAACGGAAATCACCTCCGCATCATATATCCAGGGGTGACCGCCGGCAACCCAGTTTTCACCTTTTTTTGTTATAATTGCTTTTGGAAAGCTTCTTTCTGTTTTCATAAAATCCTCTCAATATATAAGGTCTTCCGGAAGGAATTCCGTAATTTCAAAATCTTCGTTTTTGCAAAAAGCAACGGTAAAAGGTGCTTCGCTTATTTTTCCGCAAAAAAAGCTGATTTTCCTTCCGTTTATTTCATGCGGATCATCAAGCGGAAGAACGGAAAACTTCTTCGGTGAATATGAAAAACCCGTTCCGAGAAGTTTGAGCACTGCTTCTTTCGCCGTCCATATCCTTAGGAAATTTTCAGTGCACAACTTTGCAAAAGCCTGTTCTTCTTCGGTAAAACAGCGTTCAATCAACCTTTCGCTTGGGCTTTGATGCATTTCTATATCGATTCCGATTTCATTTTCCGAAACCGCAAGAAGAGAAAATTGCCTGCTGTGGGAAACGCTGAAAAATGGTCCCTGCTCAAGAAAAGGTTTTCCGTGTTCACCATAGGAAAGCATGCAATCTTCCGTAATATTAAGTACCTCTTTCATCATAAGCCCGGCTGTTGCAGAAAGAAGAGCTTCATTTTTATTAATGATCCTCTCTGCTTTTTGCCTTCTTTTTTCCGGCAGAAGCGAAACACATTCTTCAAAAAGATGTTCAAATTTTTTCATATCGCAATAATAAATATGAATCAAAACGAACACCTTCCGTTCTTTACTATAATTTTGTAATCTGTTATAATTATAAATAATCTTATAATCCAATTTATTTTAGCACAATCTGCTGTATTTTCAAGTATTATTTGAAAGAAGGGCATAAATACGGATAAAATCAACAAAATTGTTCTCTGTTCCCTTTCATCAAAATATGTACATTCACCGCTTTCTCCATGGTGTCTTGCTGCCGGAATAAAAAATTATTCTTCCGGAAATTACTCCTGCAAGGTTGTTGAAGGAACCATCAATGAACCTATTGAGAAAGTTTTTGAAAGAATTGTTTTTGAAAAACCGGACATAATTGGTCTTTCCTGTTATATCTGGAACATAAGCCATGTAAAAACGCTTGGAGAAATGCTTAAAAAATCCCTTCCGGATTCTTTGATCGTTCTCGGCGGTCCGGAAGTTTCCTATAACCCAAAAGAGGTTCTTGAAGAATTTTCCTGGTGTGATTATCTGATTTCCGGCGAAGGCGAATATCCTTTTGCCCGCCTTTGCGATTTGCTTAATTCTGAAACAAACTTCCGAGTTCCGGGACTTTGTTACAGAAACGGAAAAGAAATTGTTATAAATGAACCGTTTATTGCCGAAGGCGAACCGCCTTCCCCTTATTGCGATGAATATTTTGAAAATCTTCACGGAAGAATCGCCTATCTTGAAACAAGCCGCGGATGTCCATATTCCTGCGCTTTCTGCCTTTCCGGAAGATGCGGAGGAGTGCGCTTTTTTGATATTGAAAGAGCGAAAAAGGAAATGCTTCTTCTTGCAAAAAGCGGAACTCAAACCGTTAAACTTGTTGACAGAACCTTTAACGCAAACAGGGCAAGGGCGAAAGAACTTTGGAAATTTGTCATAAATGAGCACGGAAAAGGAATCCCCGAAAACGTCTGCTTCCATTTTGAAATTGCCGGCGATATTCTTGACGAAGAATCCATAGAAATCCTAAATTCCGCACCTAAAGGTTCCATTCAGCTTGAAATCGGAATGCAGAGTTTCAATGAAAAAACCCTTGCCTATATAAACCGCAAAACAAATACTGAAAAACTTATCAAAAATATCAAAAAACTGCTTGCTCCGGGTAATTTACATATCCATATTGACCTTATTGCCGGGCTTCCTTTTGAAGATTTGGAAAGTTTTGAGCACAGTTTTGATATAGGGTATAACCTGCACTCAAATATGCTCCAGCTCGGTTTTTTAAAGCTTCTTCACGGTGCTCAAATGCGCGAAAACGCAGAAAAATATCCTTGCAAATTTTCAAAAGAGCCCCCTTACGAAGTTATTTCCACCCAATGGACAAGCGAGGAAGACCTTTCTCTTCTTCATAAAGTTGAAGATGCGCTTGAGCGCCTTTGCAACAGCGGAAGATTTATCGGAACGGTTGAATATATTCTTGAAAAAACCGGGCTTTCGCCTTTCAAGTTTTTCAAAGATTTCGGAGTTTATGCGGCAGAACATTCAAAACCGCTTGTTTCGCTTGATGATTACACCGAAATGGCTTTTGAATATCTTTCAAAGCTCGATGGAATAAGTGCATCTGTGCTCAAAGATAAAATGGTCTGCGACAGGCTGTGCTCGAATTCTTCCGGAAAACTTCCGGAAGTGCTCAAAGTGAAAAATCCGGAAATCAAAAAGATCCGTCTTGCAATAGAATCCGAAGAGGAAAACCGCCGCAAACCCGGAATCAAACGAGGTTTTGCACTTTTGGAAAGCGAAAAAGCGGCTGTTTTTGCAGATTATGAAAACAAAAATCCGGTTACCGGAAAATTCGTGCTCAAAAAAGTTTATTACTGAAAGAGTTGATAAAATGGAACTAAGTGAAGCATTGCTCAAAAGAAGAAGCGTAAGAAAATTTACCGCCGAACCGGTTTCCGAAGAAAATGTTTTGGAACTTCTCCATGCCGCCATGAGCGGACCTTCCGCCTGCAACAAAACTCCCTGGGAATTTTTTGTAGTAACAAAACCGGAAATTCTCGAAAAGCTCCGTAAGGCCGCAAGATATTCAAAAATTGAAGCACCGCTTGCAATCGTTGTCTGCGGAAATTTATCAAAAGCGCTCCCTTCCCAACTTTCTCCTTTCTGGATTCAGGATTGCAGCGCCGCAACGGAAAATATTCTTCTTTGTGCAACGGATCTTGGACTTGGTTCTGTATGGTGCGGAATTCATCCTATGAAAACCGCAGAAAAGAAAGTGCGCGAAGCTCTTTTGCTTCCCGAAAAATTAATTCCTCTCAATATCATCTACATTGGTCATCCTTCCGAAGAACCGGAAGCAAGGGACCAATTCAGTGAGAAAAAAGTTCATTATATCAAATAAAAAAGCAGCCAAAAGGCTGCTTTTTTCATTTTAATTATTAAAATCCACCGGATTTATGAGAGAAACCTCCGGCATTTATAGTAGTACCGCCGCCGCTGTTGTTGTCATTATCCTGCGGAGGATTATAGACTCTTCTGATATCTCTGTGGCTGAATCTGTCATAATGATTGGTGAGATTAAGCTCTTTCTGATAATCGTGCGCTTCGGTCGCAAGTCTTGCGGTTTTCATCTGCGCTTTGAAGATAAAGCAGACCAC
Organism: Oscillospiraceae bacterium; assembly: GCA_018110905.1. Taxonomy (GTDB): domain Bacteria; phylum Bacillota; class Clostridia; order Oscillospirales; family Ruminococcaceae; genus UMGS1668. The sequence continues at coordinate 717 of JAGBAZ010000001.1, read as the reverse complement.
AAGCGCTATTACACAGGAAACTATGGTTGCAATAAGAACTCCGAAAAGATTTGCGCCGAATGAATCCCCTTCCGAACCAACGTCAAAAGGTTCTCCGTAGGCGGCCATTTTCAGAAATTCTTCACAGGTATCAAGATAATCGGAAAATCCGCCATACCAATCGTCGCTTCCGAAGTCATCGAGAAATCTTTCCGCCATTACGTCTTTTCCATAATCGGTGAAAGCGGTGTTTCCGTAGCCATGTGCCAGAATATCATACTGTCTTTCTTCCATGGCAAGGGTAAGCATAACAACATCCTCACCTGCTCCGTAATATTCCTTTAGTTCGGCATAAAGAAGTTCGTTGAGTTCCCAGGCTTCATACTCCATAAGAGATTCATAGGTGATTATATATACCTCGCATCCCCATGTCTGATAAAGTATGTTAGCTCTACCCTCAAACTCTGCGATTTCGTGATATGTAAGAACGCCAGCATCATCAAATACAAATCTCTGTTCTTCAGCACAGGCGCAGACACTCAATCCGAAAACAAGAACGATTGCAAAAACGATGGATAGCACCTTTTTAATCATCATATCCGCCCCCTCTCACAAAAGAATCCAGATGATACTGGATATTATCGCAAGGGGTGCCGCTATCGCCGCGAAAAGTCCCCAGAATTTGCCTTTATCCACCGGCAAATCGCCGATAAGCTTTCCGGTCTGGCCGTTCATTGC
>JAGBAZ010000002.1 GCA_018110905.1 Oscillospiraceae bacterium | reverse complement strand
TTACTACTTCCTCTCTTATCGCTATATCATATCTTTTCATTCCTTTTTTCCCTGACATAAAAATACCTCCTATGGTAGTATCTTAATTCTACCATAGGAGGTGCTTTTTTCATATTGTCCATTTTTACTGGACTTGTGCATAAGGCGGGGAGCTTTTTTATTTTATATAAATTTCCAGTTATCAACATCAAAAACCCCGGCCGGCATTATCCTTACGGAAGGAATTACCGGAAGCGCCATAAAGCTGAGCGTCATAAACGGATCAACTCCCGGATTGGCACCAAGGGAATATGCCGCGGCCTTTGCATTTTCAAGGTCGGAATCGATTCTTTCAAGCGGTTCATCGCTCATGATTCCGGCAATGGGAAGAGAAAGTTCCGCAAGGAGTTTTCCGCCTTCGAAAACAACGATTCCGCCTTTGTTTTCGATAATCCTGTTCACGGCAAGTACAATATCGGCATCATTGGCTCCCGCAGCAATTATGTTGTGGGAATCGTGGGAAATGCTTGTGGCAACGGCGCCTTTTTTAAGGCCGAAACCGTTTAAATAAGCGGCAGATTTGTGTCCGGTGTTTTTGTACCTTTCAAAAACCGCAATTTTAAGAATATCGTTTTCAACATCTATCTTATCCGCAGTGCCGCGTTTTTCGGTAACTATCTGCCCGGAGATCATTCCGATAATAGGTCTTTCGCCGGAAACGGCAATATCTTTTTCGGTGATTTTTTCAATATTAAAAGTGTTGTGTGCCTTTTCATCAAGTTCCGGAGCAATTTTCGGAACAGCAAAATCTATCACTTTTCCGTTTTCAAAAACAGCTTTTCCGTTTTTATAAACAGCTTCGATATCAAGATTTCCGATACTGTCGGCAATGATAAAATCCGCCTTGTATCCGGGCGCGATTGCGCCTTTTTTATCAAGGGCGAAATATTCCGCGGCGTTGAAAGAAGCGGCTTTTACGGCGATTTCCGGGCTTACTCCGGCCTTTACCGCCTTTCTTACGATGTTATCAATATGTCCCGCTTTAAGAATATCGTTCGGGTGGCGGTCATCACAGCAGAACATACACCTGTCTTCATACTGAAGGTTAAGAAGAGGAAGCAGAGCATCAAGGTTTTTTGCAGCGGTTCCTTCACGGATCATAATATGCTGTCCCCGTTCGATTTTCTCAATGGCTTCATTAAGATCGGTACATTCGTGGTCGGAATAAACTCCGGCGGCAGCATAGGCGTTAAGCCCGTTTCCGGATACTCCCGGTGCGTGGCCGTCGGTTTTCTTTCTGGAATTTTCCGCAAAGGAAATTTTATCAAGAACCGCTTTGCTTCCGGAAACAACTCCCGGAAAATTCATCATTTCCGCAAGTCCCGCAACCCTTGGGTTTTCATAAAACCGCGCAATATCCTCATATTCAAGCACCGCTCCGCTTTCATCAAGAGGCGTTGCCGGAACACAGGAAGGAAGCATTATCATAACATCAATGGGAAGATTTTCCGTTGCTTCGATCATATATTCAATTCCGTCCGTTCCCATTACGTTTGCAATTTCGTGCGGGTCGCAGACAACTGTTGTGGTTCCGTGGGGCAAAAGAGCCTTTGCAAGTTCCGCCGGGGAAGCAAGGGAACTTTCCAGATGAAGGTGGGCATCAATAAAACCCGGAAGAACGATTTTCCCGGAAACATCGATTTCCTTTTCACCGCAGTAAGTTCCTATTCCGGCAAAAACACCTTTTTCAACGGCTATATCGCCCATGCAGATTTTCTTGCTGAAAACATTTACATAGGAAGCGTTTTTCAACACCAGTTCCGCGGGCTTTTCGCCCATGGCGGCTTTGATTATCTGCTGTTTTTCTTCGGTTGCAAGGTCAAGTTTTTCTTTGTCAAACATTTTTCCACCCGCCTTTTTTTCGTAAATCCATTATATTATGGCTTTTTGGGGGTGTCAACCGCAAAGCAGGCATATTTTCGCCCCGATGCTTGACAAATTCCTTAAAACAGATTAACATTTCCATATGCGCAATTTTGCAAAATCTATTTATAAAACAGGAGATTTTTATGAGCTTTACCTACCGCGGTCTTAAGGCCGATTTAAAACGTTATCTCGTTACTGAAGAGGATGTTCAGAAACAGATCGAAGGCATTCTCGAGGAAAACCCGAAAATCGAACATGTAACCGATCGTCCCGCACAGCTTGGCGACGAAGTAATTATCGATTACGCAGGTTTCTGCGACGGAGAACAGTTCGAAGGCGGCACCGCCCAGCACCAGCCCCTTACCCTTGGAAGCGGAACTTTCATTCCCGGTTTTGAAGAACAGCTTGTCGGAAAAGAAATCGGCGAGGAAGTAATCGTTTCCGTAACTTTCCCGGAAGCATATCATTCCCCGAAACTTTCCGGAAAAGCCGCTGAATTCCGCTGCAAAATCCACCACATTCATGCAAAATCCAGATATGAACTTAACGATGAATTTGCAAAGGAATTCGGCGATTGCGAAAACATGGAGGAATTCCGCGAAAAACTCGCCCATTCCATGCAGCACTATGTTGACGACCAGGCAGAAATGGAACTTCAGAACCGCCTTCTCATCCAGGCCGCAGAATCCCTTGATTACACCCCCAGCGAAGAGGAAATCGAAAAAGAAGTTGAACAGCAGCTTGCCGATATTTCGGCAACCCTTGCACAGCAGGGTCTTACTCTTGAAATGTACTGCCAGTTCACCGGAAACACCGTTGATAACATGAAGGCAGAGGCCAAAGGCGACGCTAAAAAAATGCTTTGCATTGAAGCTGCAATCAATGAAATTGCCTCCCTCGAAAACATCTCCGCAACAGAAGATGAAATCGACCGTGCTCTTGAAATTATTGCACAGCAGAACGGTCTCACTCTTGATCAGATCAAGGAATTTTCCGCAAAAGAGGAAGGCCTTGAAAAATCCGTTGTCCACAGCGTTGTTATGGGAAAAGTAATGCGCCTTATCCGCGATTCCGCAGAAATCACCGAAGTTTGATTTAATATAAGATAAAAAGCCGGCAGAATGATCTGCCGGCTTTTTTATAGCAGCGAAATGAAAAAAAGAAGCCCACCAAAAGGTGAGGTTCTTGAAATGTTCTGAATAACGATTAACGTTTGGAGAACTGAAAAGGCTGAACAGAATCCGGACTTTTTCTTCGTTTTGCGCCGGATTTTGGCTTAACAAAGCCTTTTTCAGCAAAGTACAAATCACCTCATTTTTGCTGGAAAAGCGTGTTTGCTGCCTTTATGATACCTATACAAAGCTTCTTGGTAATCTTTTCTCTGACAAGGTAAATCCTCCCGGTTATTAAATTAAAATATCTCAACTTGATTTTTCTTCCGCAAAAGATTATTCTTAATAACGGAAAGGCGTGATTTTTATGAATTCAAAAGAAAAAATCATCGAAAAATATATCGAACTGGTGCTCGAAAAAAGAACACCGGATATTTCCGTTACTGAAATCTGCGAAGAACTCGGTATTGGCAGAAGGACTTTCTATAACCATTTCCGCGACAGATATGCCATTATCGAAGAAATATATCTCAGAGATATCGAACTTCCCATCCGTATGAGTCTTAATGTAAACGCTGTAAACGAATATTACGTGCAGACTGTTTATCAGAGCTTTTTGTTGAAAAAAGATTTTTACTGCATTGCCATAAAAGAGGAAGGCGCAAACTCCCTCTATGAAAACATCGTAAAAAGGCTTTCGGTTCTGACCGAAGAATCACTTACAAAAATGGGAAAAAGCGAAAAAGAAAAATACTATCTCTCATACAAATTTGCTGTAACTATGGCTTCTCTTATAAATCTCTGGATGAAAAACGGAATGCAGGAATCTCCGGAATTCATGGCAAAAATATATCTTGAAACTCTTCCGCACCGAGAATTGGCACAGTAATTCTTATTTGTGCATTTTTTCGGCACACTATGCGAAATATGGCATCTTCTTCCTGTTATTTTTTTGATATATAATTAATGTATCCAAAAAACAAGGAGGAAAACACTATGTTTGATATTAACGGAAAAGTTGCCGTTGTTACCGGCGGCGCAAACGGAATCGGCCTTGCAACCGTAAAAGCAATTCTTGCAAAAGGCGGCCACCCCATCATTGCCGACTATAACGAGGAAGCAGGCAAAAGAGAAGCCGAAGCCCTTGGAATTCCTTTTTACAAAATCGATATTTCCGACGAGGAAAAAGTAAAAGAGATGTTTGATGACATCATCGCAAAAAACGAACATCTCGACATTCTCGTAAACGGTGCAGGCATCGGCGGAAACAGCAGACCCATCACCGCTCCGGACAGCCTTGAACTTGCAAAAAGATCCTTCAACGTAAACGTTCACGGAACTCTCAACTGCTGCAAATACGCCATTGCACAGATGCAGAAACAGGGCGGAAACTGCGCGGTTGTAAACGTAGCATCTATTCTCGGTGTTGTAAGTAACCCCAACAGCATCGGTTACAGCGGAAGCAAACATGCAGTAATCGGTATAACCAAATCCCTTGCTCTCGAAAATGCTCCCCAGAATATCCGTGTAAATGTTCTCTGTCCCGGTTTTACTGATACCGCAATGTTCAACAAAGACCTTTATGGCGAACAGATTTACAACTATATCCTTGGTCTCCAGCCTCTTTCCAAAGGAACCGGAAGAGCTGCAAATGTTGATGAGCAGGCACATGCAATCATCTTCATGATTGAAAACAGCTACCTCACCGGACAGAGCATTATCGTTGACGGCGGCTACACTGTTCAGTAATAAAATTTTCTGCGTTCTTAATAAATACCCCCAAATCCACAAAGAGAAAATCCTCGGCTCTGCCGGGGATTTTCTTTTTTTACAAAAGTTTTCCCGGCTTGATTTTTTATCCGCAAAAGATTATTCTATTAGCGGAAAGGCCGTGATTTTTATGAATTCAAAAGAAAAAATCATTGAAAAATATATTGAACTGGTACTGAAAAAGAGAACTCCCGATATTTCTGTTACGGAACTTTGCGAAGAAGTCGGAATTTCCAGGAACACTTTCTATCATTATTTTCAGGACAGGTATTCCGTTGTTGAAGCGATTTTTATAAATGATATTGAAGAACCTATGAAAATGGGTTTTGAAATGGAAATACATTTTGAAACTGTAACAAGCATAATGTACCGCAACTTCCTCAAAAAGAAAGATTTTTATATGATAGTAATGCGTGAAGAAGGACGCAATACTCTTTTTGAAAATATTATTGCAAGAATTCAGAAATTCAATATACCGATTTATGAAAAAGTAGAATCTGACAAAAAACGGGTTGAATACCTTTCATACAAATATTCTTCCACCCAGGCAATGCTTATCAAAAAATGGATGAGCGACGGAATGAAGGAATCTCCGGAATTTATGGCGGATATCTATTTTTCCGAGCTTCACGATTATTTCAATTTCAAAAAAGAGAAAATGTGACAAAATCTTTATTTTGTAATTTTTTATCTGACAAAAACAGCCTTTTGACAGTAATAATGTATATTCCTCCGGTGCTAAAATTGTGTTAAATAAACAACACTCATTTTAAACAACGGAGGTTTTTATTATGGAAGGAACTATGAAATGCGCCATTTATCATGGTGCAAAAAACATTACTATCGAAGAAAGACCCATTCCCCAGTGCGGTGAAAAAGATGTTCTCGTAAAAGTTCTTCGCGCAGGTATCTGCGGTTCCGACGTCGGTATTTACGTTCGCGGCGGAGAATCCTACGGACTTCAGGACGGTTGCCAGTTCGGTCACGAAATGGTCGGTAAAATCGTCGAAAAAGGCGCAGAAGTTGCCGATGACCTCAACATCGGCGATATCGTATTTATCGAACCCATTCTCAGCCAGAAATATGGTGTTGCAGGTTCCGTAATGGCAGGTGCTTTCTCCGAATACACCCTTGTTGAAAACGCACAGCGCGACGTCAACGCATATGTTCTCGATAAAGACATAAATCTTGACGAAGCCGTTCTTATCGAACCTGTTTCCGTAGGTACACAGGGCGCAGTTGCTGTCGAACCCAAAATCGACGAAAAAGTTGTTGTTCTCGGTGCAGGCACTATTGGTCTTTCCGCTGCAGCAGGACTGCTTGCAAGAGGTCTTAAAAACGTAGCTGTTGTTGACCGTGACGAAAATCGTCTTGAAAAAGCAGAAAAGCTTGGTGCAATCGCAATTAACACCACTAAATGCGACCTTAAAGAAGCTCTTATCGAAAAATTCGGTGCGTTCCCGAACTATGTTCCCGTTCCGGACGTTGATATGTACCTTGATGCCGCAGGTGCACCGGCTCTTGTTGAAGAATGCTTCAACTACGCAAGAGAAAAAACCAGATTTTCCATCGTTTCTTTCCTTATGAAACTCGAACTCAACGGAATGGTTTTCCTTGCTTCCCAGCCTCATATCTATGGTTCCCGCGGTTACGAAGCTTCCACCATCAAAGAAGTTATCGACCACATCACCAACAAGAAAACTCCCATCGGTACTCTTGTTACAAAGAAATTCAAACATGCCGATTTTGTTGAAGCTCTCGAAGAAGCTTCCTCCGGAAGACAGATCAAAGTTGTTATCGACTACGAAATGGAATAATAAATACCCCAATCTGCGGAAGAAAGTCCTCGGCATTGCCGGGGATTTTCTTTTATATAAAAAAGAACCCCACCGAATGGTGAGGTTCTGAATATTCTCTTGGAAACGATTAACGTTTGGAGAACTGAAAAGACTTAATCAAATACGGACTTTTTTCTTAGTTTTATGCCGGATTTTGGCTTAATAAAGCCATTTTCAGCAAAGTACAAATCACCTCATTTTTGCTGAAAAAGCGTGTTTGCTGCCTTTATGATACCTATATTAAGCATTTGATAAAGTTTACTCCAAACAGAAAAGGAGCCCTGCATTTTTTGCAGGGCTCCTTTTCGTTTGCGTAAATTTTAAAAGGAAGGAATTTTATTTTCTGCGTTTGATTTCAAGAACAGCGGCGGTTGCTGCAAGAACAACAACGCCTGCCGCGGTAAGATCGAAAGAGCAAACAATCGGTGCGCCGGTGTTGGGGTTTGATTCTTCTTTAGCTTCATCACGGCCATCGATAATGGTTATACCGCTGCCGGAAGAAGGTTTGCTCGGCTTGCTCGGTTTGCCGGAAGTGTTGGCGACACTTTCATAAGCAACTGCAAAAGCTGCGGAACCGTCAACTTCAACTTCGATACCGTCTTTGGTTACATTGGCGTTTGCAAGTTTTGTTACATTGCCCTGAGCATCGATTACATAAACTTCGAACTTATCGTTTTTGTCTGCACCTTCAGGGAATTCGATGGTAACAGTTGCTCTGGCCTTGGAAAATTCTCCCGCATCATCGAATTCACCAACGATTACGCCAACGAAAGAAACTTTTCTGTTCTTTTTATCAAGTTTGGAATCTTTGTCGTTTTTGACTGCGTTTTCAAGTTCTTCTTTGATTACTTTATCAACAGAATCGTTTTCATCAACGTAGTATTCTTTGCCGTCAACAACAACTTTGTCCATTTCTTCCTGTTCGGGCATTTCAAGAGCAGCAATTTTTTCAGTCTGGATTTTATTTTCACACTGGTTGTTGCATTCGCGTTCTCTCAAACCTTCTTCGCCATAATAAGGAAGTTTGGTTACGTTCCATGCGCCCCAATCATGAGCATCGGGATTGATTTCAACATCTGAACGAACGGTTACCTGGGTTTCTGCCCAATCAACGCTAAATTTTGCGGTGTACTGGGTATCGCCCATTGCAGCACAGGTGGGTTCTTTGGTTTTAACGCCGGTTACTTCTGCTTCTGCGGATTCAGTATGAACTGCATCGTTTTTGCAAACGCGGGTTGCGGTGCAGGAAAGAGCATCTTCTGCCCATTTATATTCTGCTTTTCCCCAATCGTGACCGAGTGCTTCGCCAGCGGAGAACGTTTCGGTTCCATTTGCGCCGCAAACACAGCTCATATAATAAGTTGCGGCTTCGGTGCAGGTTGCTTCGGCTGCAAGATGTTCTTCGCTTGCGACTTTCTGATCGAATGTGCATTCGCCGTCGACAACGAATTTAAAGGTCTTGGTGCCTTCTCTGGAAGCGCCGGCGCCGGAAGCTTTGTATGCGCGGATCTTAAGGGTTGCTTCGCCGTCAACAAGTTTGACGGTATGTTCAAGTTTGTTGGCATAGTCATTCCAGCTCTGGGGATTCACTTCGCCTTCGTGCCAGTTTACACCAAGCTGGTTAGGGGTCGCACCGCAGGCAAAGACTTTAAGAGCGATTTCCGCGTCTTTTGCGGTTGCATGGGGAAGAGTTACGGTATAAACGCCGTTTTCTTCTGCTACGGAATCAAATTTTGCGCCGTTCATAATAAGAGCGCCGATGCCGTAGGAAGAACTCATATACTGAGGCCAGCCGTTCATTGCGTTGCCGTCATAGCTCCAGATAACGGTGCCTTCTTCCGGTTCGGTAACGGTTACTTTGCAGGTTGCGGAAACGTTGCCGACTTTTGCGGTAACGGTTGCTTCGCCGACGCCTACGGGAGTTACTGTTCCGCTGTTTCTGGTTCCCATGCTTACGGTTACAACGGTTTCGTCGGAAGAACTCCACTCGATATTGCCGTCAGTGTGTTCAGCGGGGTCAGTGGTTGCGTTGAGAACAAGGGTTTCGATGTTAAGAATGGTTGCTTCGGTTTTATCAAGGGTGATTTTTTCAACGGGAGCTTCATAAACTTCAACTTCAATGGAAGCGCTGACTTCGCCGACAGTTACGGTAACGGTTGAGGTGCCGGGAGCTTTTGCGTTGAAATATCCGGGTGCCCATCCGAGTACGGAGAGAACTTCGGTATTGGAAGAACTCCATTTGATTTCATCGGTATGCTCAGCGGGTTCGGTAACTTCGGAAAGCTGAATCTGTTTGCCTTTGAGGACTCTGAGTTTTCCGTTTTCAATGCCGTCGCCGACGATTTTAACGGATTCTGCGTGAACAAGGATTACGGTAACTTCGCAGGAAGCTTCAAGGTCGCCGGATTTTACTGTAATGGTTGCCTTGCCTTCGGAAATGCCTCTTACTTTACCGTTTTTATCAACGGTTGCAACGCTTTCATCGGAAGAGGACCAGCTCATATCATCGGTCGAATCTTCATTGCGGGTTGCGGTAAGAGTTTTTTCATGACCTTTTACAACGGTTGCTTCGGATTCAACGGTAAGAACGGTGGTGGGGGCAGTGGGAGCAAATTTAACTACCCAATCGCCGTATTCACGGAATTCATCAAGGTATCCTTCGCCGTTTTTGACCTCAACTTCATAGGTGCTAACCTGGTTCTGGTTATAGTTGCGGAACCATCCGAAAACAACGGTTGCGGTTGCGTTGGTGTTTTTGTCAACATAAACGGTAAGGGTTTTGTCCTCCCATTCATATCCGTCAACTTCAACGCCGGAAACATAGATTCCGTTAACTCTTCCGCGATAATCGCCGTTGGAAGGGATATTTTTAATCGAAGTTCTTACGGTTACTTCACAGGTATCGGAAAATTCGCCTGCGGTTGCGGTGATGGTTGCCTTGCCGTTTTTAACAGCGGTTACAACGCCGTTTTCGTCAACGGTTGCAACGGATTCATCGGAGGACTTCCAGGTTACAACTTCGTCCGCGCCGGAAGGAGTAAAGGTTACTTTGAGTTCTTTGGTGCTGCCTTTATCGATCTCGGCTTTTTCGTCGATGGAAATTCCTTCAAGAGCAACGGGGTCGATATCGAAAAGAATAACGTAGTTGAAGGATGCGCCCACTTTTTTGAAAACAAGAACGGCAAGCTTATCCTCTTCGGTAACGCCGAGTTTTCCCATGTTTTCTTCGCCTACTGCGGCTTTAAGATCATCATAGGAAACGATATAATCTTTTGTTTTGTAACCATAGGAGCCGTTGAAATAAGTGCTGCCGAAACCGGTACCCCAGGTTGCATCGCCCATAACATGGGTTCCGTCAAGGGTATATCCCGCATGGCTGTTGGACATGTCGGATTTGCTGCACTGGATATAGCATGCTTCGTGACCCGCAAGAGTTACTTTATAGATGTTTCTGACTTCAAGGGTTTCGCCGCCAAACTGGATGGATTTTACGCCGGTCATTTCTGCATCGACATAATCGCTGTAGTTATTGGGCGTTTTTTTGATGATGTTTTCTTCCGGGGTTACGGTTACAACGCATTCCGCGGAAACGGAACCTGCGGTTGCGGTGATGGTTGCGGTGCCGGGTTTTACGGAAACAACGTTGCCGCCTTTGGAAACTGTTGCAACGTTTTCATCGCTGGAAGTGAAAACAACGCTGTCGGTGGAATCGGAAGGTTCAACGGTTGCGGTAAGAAGATAGTTTGCGCCGCCTTCCTCAAGGGTGAGTTCGGTTTTGTTAAGGGTGATGGAAGTTGCCGGAACAACAAGACCGAGTCCTTCAAGGTCGGTTTCGTCAAAGTTCACTTTTGTTTCGGTGCCTGCTGCGTTTGCAAAAACAAAATCCGGGAATTCTTTTTTAAGGGAAATTTCCGCTTCGCCGTTGCTGATAACTTCAAAGTTTGCAACAAAAAGAACGCCGTTAAACGTGGTGTCGGAAGTTCTTGCCGCGGTAACAATACCTTTGTCCTGGTTGAATTCAAGGGTAAGGTTTCTTACGTCCGCAAGTTCGGAATCAAGATATTTTTCGCCGTCTTCCTCGATTACGTTGAATCCGGTGAATTCAACTGCGGAATCGTTCCAATCGAGCTTAAGGGTGATTGCGTTGAATCCTTCGTTGCCGGAAAGAGTTGCGGTAACGGCAAATTTATCGCCGACCGCAAGGGATTCAGCATCGGTGGAAAGGGTGATTTTCGGTCCGGAAACTTCTTCGGCATATTTAAAGCCGAGAGCATATTCTTCTGCATAATTGCGGTCGTATTTTACGTAATAGTTTCCGTTTTCGATCATGGATTTTACGTCAAGGGTAATTGCATAACCGCCGCTTACTTCTTCATAAGTAAGGTCTTTGCCGCCCATATCGTAAGTTCCGGTTTCTTCGTTATAGCTGAGCCAGCCGCCGGAAATTTTTCCGCTGTAAGTGGGAACGTCGTCGCTGCGGAATGTGATTTTAACGGTTTCGGTCCCTGCGGGAACGGTTGCGATCCAACTGGGTGCGGAATAGCCTTCCATTCCCCATTTGGAAAATTCAAGAACTTCGCCTTCTTCGAAGGCAGTCGCTTCGGTGATCTCAACAATTTTGAGATCGGAGGGGATTTCCGCCGCAAAAGCGGTCATGGGGAACATTCCCACAACCATAAGAACGGCAAGAAGCATTGACAAGAATTTTTTCATTTTAATTCTCCTTTACTGCCCGTTTTTTCAGGAAACGGGGAATTCATCAATGATTTCCGCAACGTACTGCAGAATATAGGAAGCATCTATTGCGGTTATAAATCCGTCACCGTCAACGTCGGCCGCGGTTTCGTCAATTTCAACGTCCATTTCCGCAACTTTCTGAAGAACATAGGAAGCATCTATTGCGGTTACAAATCCGTCGCCGTCCGCATCGCCGATAATAATATCAGCTGCGGTTTTTCTGACTTTGAGAATAAATGCGGCCGGTCCGCGTTCGGAAGAACCGATTACTTCGCCAAGGCAGGAAATATAATAAGTTCCTGCGGCAAGGTCGGAAGGAATTGTTATATTTCCGTTTTCATCGGTGGTTCCAAAGGAAATCCAGCCTTCGGTTCCGACGTTCTGGTCTACGGAATAATCTTCCTTTGCAATATAAAAAACTTCAACATCAGGAAGTTCACGGAAAGTTGCGGTGTCATTATAGCTGGAAAGCGTTCTCTGAAGGGTAAGGGTAATGCTTTCTCCAACAGTTATTTCCGCCATATCAAGAGTTCCGTCTTCGGTTTTGAAGCAGCTGTAGCTGGAACCCATTACACCCTGGTCCTTGATAAGGTGAACGTCGATTTTGGAACCGTCATGAAGAGCCTGCTGGTCGCTGGTGGAACCCCAGCCCGGTTTTCCGAGAGGGTACATATAATCGAGATAATAGTTGAGGTTGGTGCTTCCGTTCCAGAAGGACATAAAGGAAGAACCTGCGCCCTGGCTCCAGCTTATATATTCAAAAAGCTCGTCGTTATATTTTCCCTTGCCGAGATATTTGTCCTCGACTCCAAGCATATATTTTTCCGTTGCGTAAATAAATACATGCATCGAAGTGACGATGCCTTCGGCAGACTGTTTTGTTCCGGGCTGCTGGGTTCCGGTGTAGCAATCCGGGTTGTAATAATAATGCTCAAGTCCGTAAAGGGCAATGTCAAAATAGGGAACTTTGAGCAGCGCATGGAAAAGGGCTTCGCCGGTATAGGTTTCGTAAAAGCCGTTTTGACCTTCGCTTATGGTCATATAAACGTCAACAGTTCCGCTGTTGTCGGTGTCACCCTGCAAAGTTTCGTCCGCAAAGGCAACGGTGGGCAGCATAAGAACAACCATCAATACTGCCATGAAAATGCTTAAAATTTTCTTTTTCATTTCTTTCTCCTTCCTTTTATTCAGTTTGCGCAAAAATTTTTTCGAACCACTTCTTTCTTTTTCCTTATTAAAAACTTATGGGGAAAGTTCCCTTGTTTTTCTGCGGTTTGTTTTCGGCTTTTTCAGCCCGGCTTTTTCAAGAACTCTCGGCCATGGACCAAAACGCATTTTAAGACATACAAAGCCGATAGTTTCGGTCTTTTTTGGCGGTCTTCCAAGCTCATTTGCCTTGTTTCGTACTATATCGAGAAGTTCTTCGTCGCTGTCTTTTTCGTGTTCTTTTGCGAACTTGCTTTCAATTTCTCTTCGTTCCCGGTCAAGCCCGCGTTTTTCTTCCCTTGAAACAATTCTTTCTTCCAAAATCACCGTTTTCTCCTTTTTTCAATAAAAAAAAGCTGCAATGACACCTTGGTCATTGCAGCCGAATTTCTGTTCCCAAAAAATCCCGTCCGCGCATAAAATGCGTTCTTCGGGTTCGATCATCAAAGGCTTTCTGGCTTATGCATTGGGGAAAACAAAAGTTTTCCTGCGTTTTTTATCCTACCTTCTCAGCTTCTGGCCAATGGCCGGCTTGCGCCGCGGATAAAAAACTCCTGCATTTACAGCCCCTGGGTGGGCTCCGGACTCCAACCGGATTTCCTTATTCCAACGCCCGGCAAAAGCCGGTCTTTACGCGGAACTTGATGCAGCCTATTCAATTTCTTTTTTGATTATACTACATTGTATTTTTCCAATGCCTTGATATCTGAAGGCACAGGAACACAATGTACTTATTCCTTTGTTTATATTATCACTGTTCGCCTGTCAATGTAACCGCCAAACTTGCTAACTTTGCTTTTTGAAAAAAGTCAGCAAGTTTGGACATCCGGCATGGTGCTCAAAATTCAATTCCCTTTCTTGCCGGAGTACCTTTGTCAAAAGGGTGCTTTATTTTATTCATCTCGGTAACATAGTCTGCCATGCTCAAAAGCTTTTCGGAAGGGTTTCGCCCGGTAAGAACAACTTCAAGTTCCTTTGGTTTGTTTTCAAGAAAATCCAAAAGTCTTTCTTCGCTTATCATTTTGTGGTTACACGAAGAAATTGCTTCGTCAAGAACAAGAAGATCGGCATCTGGTGCCTCTGAAAGAGCTTTTTCCAGAAGTTCCCCATAATCTTTTGCTGCATTCTCCTTTTCTTCCTCACTCATATTACAGTAAAGTCCGTAGGCTTTCCTGCAGTTAAAAACGGTTATATTTTCAAGCTTTTCGAAAGATTTAAGTTCGCTGGAGGTTCCGTTTTTGAAAAACTGACAAAAAACAACCTTTTTACCGAAACCTGCCGCACGAACGGCAAGTCCTATTGCGGCGGTGGTTTTTCCTTTTCCGTTTCCGCAGTAAATATGTATAAGTCCGAACATACGCTTTCTCCTTTATACATTAAAAGACGGGCGGATATCCGCCCGCAGAATCAACTGCTGAATTATGCTTCAACAGGTTTATCCTTTTCCTCAACGTTCCATCTCATTTCCATCGGAGATTTTCCCCCGCATTTGCAGCAAGGCTCATCGGAAGAAGATACCTTTGCGGCAAAAACTTTTTTGATTTCTTCAATAATTTTTTCTTCTTTAATATCCATAATAACAGCCTCCTAACATATTTTGTGGCTTCATTTTATATTCCCGAAAAAATTTAATCAATTCTTTTCCGCCATAACGGCAAATTCGGAAGCAAAAACAGCAATGATAGTCATTTTTGCTATGCGTCTGAAAAGTTTGTTATAAAAAAACCACCCTCTGCAAAACGCCGCTTTACAGAGGGCAGCCTTTTCCCGGAAGGCATCAAGGAGTGCCTTTCACATTGGTCTGAGCCGAAGAAAGCACAAGTCCGGCTCAAAAAACAGTTTATGAAAAAACTGTTTTTTGATTATATCACAACATCAATTTTGTTTCTATAAATCGGAAAACTTTCAGCAAAAACGGAAATTAAATATTCCAAAAACACATTGATATTATTTCATAATTTCATCAATAATTATTTCCTCTACCCTGTTCCTAATATTATTCATCCTTCTTACCCATTCCATTTGATCCTGCTCTTTGAGTGCTTCGTTTATGCCTTCCTGCCTTGCAGAGGATTTCCTCTCATACAAAAAAGAACCCCACCGAATGGTGAGGTTCTGAAAATGTTCTTGGAAACGATTAACGTTTGGAAAACTGGTCGCGCGTTAATAAAACAGTCCTGTGGACTGTTTTTAGCGTCGACCCGCAGCAAGCTGTGCTTGCGAGGACACCTCAGTGCACAACATAAAAAAGAAGCCCACCCAAAGGGCAGGCTTCGTAAATTCTGCAAAACGAGATTAACGTTTGGAGAACTGAGGTGCACGACGTGCTTTTTTGAGACCGTATTTTTTACGTTCTTTCATTCTGGGGTCACGGGTAAGAAGACCTGCTTTTTTGAGGGTAGGTCTGAGCTCTTCATTGTACTGAAGAAGAGCACGGGAAAGACCGTGACGGATTGCGCCTGCCTGGCCGGTTACGCCGCCGCCGGTTACGGTGCAAACGATGTCGAATGCGCCAACGGTTTCGGTGAGTTCCATGGGCTGACGAACGATGAGTTTAAGGGTATCAAGGCCGAAATAATCGTCGATGTCGCGGCCGTTGATGGTGATTGCGCCGGTTCCGTTAGGATAAACGCGAACACGAGCTACAGAGCTTTTTCTTCTACCGGTACCGTAGAAGTAAGGGTTAGAATCATACATGGTTTACGTCCTCCTTCCGAATCATTTTACCCAAGCTTCGGGAGCCTGAGCCTGGTGTTTGTGGTTTGCGCCAGCATAGATGTGGCAACGGGTAAGGCTTTTTGCGCCAACGCTGTTGTGGGGAAGCATGCCTTTAACAGCAAGTTTCATAGCGAAAGCGGGGTTTTTAGCCATAAGGGTTTTGTAGTTAACTTCTTTGAGGTGACCTACATAACCGGTGTGGTGATAATATTTTTTCTGGATGAGTTTGTTGCCGGTAAGAACTGCTTTATCAGCGTTGATGATTACAACGTAATCGCCGCAGTCAGCATGGGCAGCAAAATCAACTTTATGTTTGCCGCGAAGAAGAACAGCAGCCTGTGCAGCAACACGGCCGAGGGATTTTCCTTCAGCGTCAAGAACATACCATTTACGCTCAATAGTAGAAGCGTTAGGCATAGTAGTGGACATAGCGTTTACCTCCGTTTAAATTTCCTTATAATATTACTTTCATTCAAAAGCGACAGTCATTATTATAATTAAAGAAAACAGCTTTGTCAACAGCTTTTTTGAAGAAATTTAATTTACAAATTGATTGCTCTGTTTTTCTTTGTTTTTCTCTTGTTTTCTTCGTTTTTCTAACTTTCAATTTTTAAATTTTGTTTTTAAAACAATTAAAAAAAGGGCTTGAATCAGCCGAAATACGAATTGTTAGCACTCTAAACAAAAGAGTGCTAAAATTAACATTTTGTTCAAAGAAGTATAATAAAATATACAATTTTCGGGGGTATAACATAATCGTCAGAAGGAAATGACATAGAATACAAATAAAAAGAGAAAAGAGATGGTCTCCGATGGAACACATCGAAAAATCAAAGCTCATTTCCGTCTAAAAAAACAAAAATCCTATTTAAAATTTTGGAGGCATTATTATGTTTGAACTTGCACGCAGAAATAATCATCATGTAGAAAGCTATAACCCCTTCCGCGAAATGGAAGAATTTGAAAAGAAATTCTTTGCTAACCCCTTTGCAGGATTTTTTGAAACTCCTGCCCTTGCCGAATTTAAAACCGATGTTACGGACGAAGGCGACCATTATCTTCTTGAGGCCGACCTTCCCGGTTTTGAAAAAAAGGATATTCACCTTGACGTAAACGGGGACGTTCTCCGTGTCCACGCAGAAAGACATTCCCGCTTTGAAGAAAAAGACAAGGAAAATAAGGTTGTACGCATGGAGCGTTCTTTCGGATCCTATAACAGAGAATTTGATATCTCCGGAATTAAGGCGGAGGAAATCAAAGCAAAATATGAAAACGGTGTTCTCAAGCTTGTTCTTCCGAAGAAGGAACAGGTTCTTCCCGAAAGCAGAACTCTTGAAATCGAATAATACCGAAAAAAACAAAAAAGGGAAAGCGGCAGCCGCCGCTTTCCCTTTTTATTTTTCTGTTTCTTCTTCAATTTTTACCTTGCGGCGTTTTTTAACCGCCTCGGTAAGAAGATATTCGATCTGTCCGTTTATGGAACGGAAATCATCTTCCGCCCAGCGGGAAATTTCTTCCCATAAAGTCGGCGAAAGCCTGAGCAAAAGCTGTTTTTTATCCTTGTCAGCCAAAGGCTTCCGCCTCCTTTCTTAAAATAGTTTATCAGTAAATCGAGCCGGTGTTTACAATGGGTTGGGCGTCGTTGTTTCCGCAAAGTACAACAAGAAGGTTGGAAACCATCTGTGCCTTGCGTTCATCGTCCATATCAACAACCTTATCTCCTTCAAGGCGATCAAGAGCCATTTCGACCATGCCAACAGCCCCGTCAACAATGAGTTTTCTCGCGGCAATGATAGCGGAAGCCTGCTGGCGCTGAAGCATTGCGGCGGCAATTTCGGGCGCATAGGCAAGGTGGGTGATTCTTGCTTCGGTAACTTCGATTCCGGCGATTTCAACTCTGCACTGAATCTCGTCTTTAAGCCGCTGGGCAACTTCGAGGCTTGAACCGCGGAGAGATTTTTCGTCGCCTTCCTCGGATTCATCGTAAGGATACTCTCTTACAATGTTGCGGAGCGCGGCATCGCACTGGGTAGAAAGGAATTCAACATAGTTATCGACGTTAAAAACGGCTTTTGCAGGGTCGGTAACATGCCAGATAACAACGGTTCCGATAATTACCGGGTTGCCGAGCTGGTCATTGATTTTCTGTTTATCGTTGGTAAGGGTGATTTCCTTGAGAGAAACTCTTTTGTTTGCAGAAAGCTGTACGTTTCCGGTGGTTGCTTTTCCAGAAAGAGCGGCTTCGGCGTTTGCTGCGGCGGCTTTTTCAAGTGCGTTTTCGGAAGCGGGGTTTATTGCGGAAGCAAAGGGGTTAACGTGGAAAAATCCCGGTCCGTAAAGGGTGCCGTAATATTCGCCGAAAAGGGTAAGAACATAGGCTTCGTTGGGGCGAAGAGTGCGAAGTCCGCAGAGAAGGATCGGAATTACTATTACAGCCATTATACCGCAAACGATTGTCAAAATCAAAGAGAGCGGGAACAAAATTCCGCCTTCGAGCATAATGCATCCACCAACAAGACCGGCAATGGAAAGAATTTCGCCAAGAAGAAGCAGAAGAAGCATTGCCATTCCGTTTCTCGGATGGATTTCCTTGTTGTAATCATTTCTTACGTTTGCATTCATAAAAATTATCATCCTTTCTTAGATGTTATCGCCAAAATTGATATCGTTTTGATATCATCTTTATATTAACATCAAAATGAATGTTTTGTCAATATTTTTTCCAAAAAATAAAGTGCGGAAAACCGCACTTTTTTCATCTTATGTAAAATGGAAGAAAAGAAAAACACCGACAATCAAAACAAGAACAATAAGTATATTCGGAATTTTCCAGGTTTCGCCGAAAATTATGGTATCAAAAAAATTTTCGGCAGCTTCGCCGGAGAGAATATCCGTTTCGCTTACCAGAGTGACATCAAGAGTTATTGTCTCGCCCGGAGCAAGCTCTATATCCTTAAGCTGCATATCTGCCGATTCTTTTATCTTGTATCCTTCCGGAACAAGCTGTTCAAGGTCTGCAATTATGACTGAATGTTTGTTGGTATTTTTAACGGTGATAACCGCTTTTATGTCTTCATCAAGCTCGTAATTTTCCTTGTCAGTTACAATGCTTATATCAAGTCCATCGTGCTCGACCGTTTGCGAAGCCATTGCAGGCAAAGCGAAGATTTGAAGCAATAATATTGATAAAAGCAAAACAGAAAATATCTTTTTCATAATTCGCCCTCTTAACTTTGTTATTGCTTTAATTTTAAGCCATTTTTCTCTTTCCGTCAACACCATTTGTAAAAGAAAAAGAGCACGGCTTTTGCCGTGCTCTTTTTTATAAATCAGTTTTTAAAGCTGATTATCAGTGTTTTTTGTTGGAAAGAACATATGCGGTTCCTGCAACTACAGCGATTGCGGAAATTGCGGAGCCAACATTGATGGAAGCACCGGTTTCGGGGTTCTTTTCGGTTTCTTCTTTCTTCTCTTCTTCGTCAAGTTTAGCGAGATATCTTGTATCAACATGTCCGCAGATCTTACATACTCTTTCCTGTCTGCCTCTTCTGCTGGTGGTAGGTCTTACAACAGTATGCCATGCACCGTAATCATGATCGCCGAGACCAGTATATATTGTCTTATCTTGATCTACTACCCAATCAAGAAGATCATCAAAGTCTGCATAATACTTAATGTAACCTTCTTCAACACAAGTACCTTCGTCACGTTCAACTATTGCAGCCTCAACAGAAACGCTCTGTTCATAGCCGCAATCGCAGGTTCTGGTTGCTACGCAGTAATATTTACCATCACTTGTTTTAACCCATTCATATTTGGTTTCAGACCAAACATGCGGTGCATTAGGAAGATAGTTTCCGCAGCGGTCGCACTTGTGGTCGCCGTCGGCGTCATAACAACCGGCAGGAATTTCTTCCTGTTCAACAAGGATTTCGCCGCAGACGGAGCATTTTACGCCGTCAGTAAGTCCGGGCTCGGTGCAGGTAGGAGCTTTTCCGGGAACAGTTTCTCTGCTATGATCAATCATAGGAATTTCTTCCTGTTCAACAAGGATTTCGCCGCAGACGGAGCATTTTACGCCGTCAGTAAGTCCAGGCTCGGTGCAGGTAGGAGCTTTTCCGGGAACAGTTTCTCTGCTATGATCAATCATAGGAATTTCTTCCTGTTCAACAAGGATTTCACCGCAGACAGAGCATTTTACGCCGTCAGTAAGTCCGGTTGCAGTGCAGGTTGCAGGATAGCCCTTTATAGTTTCAGTTTCAGAATGTTTGCACTCTTCAACTTCGGGATAAAGTTTTACTTTAATGTCAACTTTAACATCTTCAGCGCCAACATTAATAGTGAATCCTTTTGCGGAAACAGATTTGTTTGCGCTGCGGGTGCCGGAAAGCTGATAATAACCGCCTTCATAGAGGTTACCAAGTTTGCTGTCGGGACCGGTGATATCAAGAGTTTCAAGGCCTTTGCCTGCTGCGCATGCAACAAGGTGATAAATCTCTTCAAGTTTTGCTGCATCGCCAAGATCTTCGGTTACACCGATTCTTGCGCACATATCAGCAAAGTCTTCGTTGCGGGAAAGTGCTTTAAGTGCATCGAAGAGTTCTTTTGCAGTTACTTCATCGATTGCTTCTTTCATTGCATCGTAATCCATTTCGCCAACAGGTGCAACAGCTGCTACAAGAGCATCTCTCTTAGCAGGAACACCGTTTGCGATTACAACTGCAAGAACGTTGAGGTAATCTTCGTTTGCAAAGTCGATGTAATCATCGTTTTCGTTGTTCTGATCTTCAGTAACATCGATTACAACGGTTGCTTCTGCGGAACCGGAAACGGAAAGGGTCTTGTCTTTATAGCTGGGGGTGTTGATAGTGATATCAGCATCAGTTCTGTCAGCTACAACGATATCGGAAAGAACGCCTATAATGTCTGCTGCAAACTCTTTCTGTGCTTCGGTGCCGGCCATTCTGAGACCGATGGAGAATTCTTCTACTACATCGGGGTTGGGAACAATTCCGAGTTCGATGTAATCTTCGTTTGCGTTGCGGGCAACTCTTACGTACCAGGGACTTACTTTTGCATCAAGAGTAAGAATCGGAGCGTTTCCGCGGATTGCTGCTTCAACATCTGCGAAAGCCATAAGTTCATCAATTACATAGTTGATGAAACCGTTGATATCATCAAGGCTTACAAAGCCGAGAGCAGTGTTGATAAGAGCTTCTTTGCGGTTGGTTCCTGCATAAAGACCGATGATGTCTTCAACAGAAATGTTATAAATGCTGTAAGTTTCGTCATCTTCGGTATTTACAATATCGAGAGATGCGCAGGTGAAATAGTTGAGAACAAGATCAACTGCCATATCAGCTGCGATTGCTGCTGCAGCTTTGGTGTAGCTGTCGATGTCTGCATTGATAACGTCTGCATCGATGTTGAAAATTACGTTGCCGTCTTCATCTTCTTCGTTGGTGTAAAGTTCGTTGCGAACGGTGTTGCCGTCAAGAACGAAACCATCGGGAAGGAATGCGCTTACATCGCTTCCATATACACCGCCAACAATGG
The DNA here is from genome assembly GCA_018110905.1 of Oscillospiraceae bacterium. Taxonomy (GTDB): domain Bacteria; phylum Bacillota; class Clostridia; order Oscillospirales; family Ruminococcaceae; genus UMGS1668. The sequence goes on along the minus strand of JAGBAZ010000002.1, from coordinate 67,417 downwards.
TAACGTTGCCGGAAATTCCACCGGTTACGCCGCCGCAGTTATAGGTGTTGAGGCTGGAATCGAAGATAAGAACTTTGCAGTTATTAGCGGCGGTGATAGTACCGTTAATGGTGTGGCCGTTAAGGTCGATGATAGTTGTATCGTTAAATACAAGGCTTACTTTTCCGTCAGGATCGGTGGTGCCGATATCATCGAGAAGGATGATTGCTGCTTCGCCGGCAATCTCGTCTGCACGTGCATCAAGATCTTTGGTGAAGTCAAATTTTTTAAGGTGATCGATAGTTTTGTTTGCAGGTTGTCTGATGTCAACAAGGGCTGCTTCAAATGCAGTGCCTGCGTCAGCAAGTTTTGCGATTGCTTTAACAGTAAGCGGGCTGCCTTCGCCTTTGTATTCTTTAACATATCCTACATAAAGATTTATCTGTTCGTTATTGCCAAGTCCAAGAACGCTGATAAGTTTGTCTACTGCGGTTTTGGTAGGAGCATTTATAGTAATGGCAAAGTCATCGCCTTCGGAACCTGCAATGATCATATCGGGATCGGAAAGAGCTTTCTGTACAAGGTTATAATATTTTTCATAACCGGTAAGGTCTTTATCAATTCCGAGTTTTGCAAGAGTGTTGGTGTAAGTCTGGGTGGTTGCACCGCTGTTTACGATAATATCGATGTAATCCCAGAGGAACTGGTAAGCAATTGCGGAATTAAGTGCGGTAATGTCGGTTTTGTCAACATTGCCGGTTGCAAGCATTGCTGCAAGATATACTTCGTAAACTTTTTCGGGAAGGTCTGCGGTTACTTCAAGAACACCGTCTTTTGCACCAAAGGTAAGGTAATCTTTGATTGCGTCAAGACCTTTGGAAACAGTTCCCATCTGGGAAGGAACGCTGTTGAGGTAAAGGGTGAAGGGTTTATCTTCTGCGATTACTACTTTGCCTTCAACTTCGTTACCAAGCTGGATGGTGGTATTAAGGATTGCGCCTTTTCCGTTTGTGCCAAGAGCGATGAGCATATCGCTGGTGAATGTTTCGTCATTGAGAAGTGCATTGACAAAAGTCTGCATGCAGATTTCAAGAGCACCGTCGTTCATGTAAACGAAGGGTTCGCCGTTAAGGCCGATATATTCATAGCCGCCTTCGAGGAGTTTCATTGCGAAATCCATAACTCCGTCTTTGTTGGCATCAACTTTTGCTTTAAGAGCAACAACATTTCCCTCTGCGTCTTTAACAAACCAATCGCCGAAGTTTTCTTCAAATTCTTCCTGTTTGGTATTGTATTCAGCACGGGTAATGGTGTAAACATCATCTACGAAGAGATCATCGATCTGATCAAGAGTAAAGGTATAGGTGGAAGCTGCGGTTTCAACACCATCAACGGTATATCTGTATTCAAAACCTTCTGCTGCTTTGGGATGTTTGGGAAGGTCGATATAAAGTTTGTTGATAGTTACAGTCTGGTCTGCTTCACCGTCGATCTTTACGGTATATTCTTTAAGAGAATAAGTGTAATAAAGGTTGATCTGTCCGGTAAGCTTTTCGTTAAGAAGACTTTCAACAGTTTTTCCGCCTTCTACAGAAAGTTCATAGTATGCCTGTTTGCCGGAAAGGAGTTCTGCAACTTTTGCATCAACTTTTCCTTTAAGTTCGTTGATGTAAGCCTGATCGATAACAGTTTCTTTATCAACAGAAGCGCCGGTTACGGTTGCTTCGTTTCCGGGAACTTCGATAATTACCTGAACGTTAACCTGGCTTTCATCAAGTGCGGTAAGTTCTGCAGAAACAACATAAGGATGGCCGGGAGTGGTATAAGTTGCTTCGCCAGACATGTTAACTGCATTTACAAGGTTTGCAAGATTTACGCTCTCAGTATCGATTGCAGCATTGGGAGCAGAAAGTTTGTCAAGATAAGTATTGAGTTTTTCTTCTACTCCGGAAATTTTGTCAACATACTGACCATAGCCTACTGCGTTAAGCATTATAACGAGGGCTTCTTCTTTATCGGTCATTTTACCGAGATAGCTTGCCAGTTTATTAACTTCTGCTCTGATTGCTTCTGCGTTCTGATAATAATAAGCAAGGCCGTTTACTTCATATCCGGAAACATATTTGGAAATGAGAAGTTCGGTACCGGAGAAATGGTTGTTAACAATTTCGTCGATAACTTCTTTGAAATATGCACGGATCTCAAGGTTTTCTGCGTCGGTATCAGTGCCGTCGTCAGGAGTAAAGTCGGTGGTGTTGATTGCACCGCCCATAGCGCCGAACATGGTTTTGTTAAGATCTTTGAGTTCATCAATACCAGCAAGGCTTTCCATTGCGGATTTCTGTGCTTCTGCATCTTCTTTGATTTCTTTTGCAAGATCAAGAATAGCTTTTACTTCGTCTACAGTGAAGTTGGTAAGTTCAAGTTTGTACTGAGCTTTAACTTCTTTTTTGTCTGCAGGCCAATCAACAACGTTTCCGTCAAATTCGGTTTCATTACCTTCTACACCGTAAGTGTAAGGAGCCCAATCAAGACCTTCATAGGAGGAGGGATAAGCTTCTGCTGCAGTAAGTTTTCCGTCTTTAAGTTCAAGAAGGGAACCTGCATCAGCCGGGTCGGGTTTACGGTAACTGATTGTTTCGTTTCCGGAAAGTGCGCCGGAATTAAGGATTGCTTTTACAACATCATTGCCATAGTTTTTTGCAATGATGGCATAAAGATCGTCATTGGTATAAGATTTGCCGAGAGTTCTTGTAATTTCGGTATCGCCGGTAATTACAACAACTTCGTTCTGTGCGGTTTTAACGCCATTTACTTTATAGTCATAAGCTTTGGTGACGTCATCATGTACCGGAAGAACATATTTGTAACCGTAAGGAACGGTCATGTTGTCAGCATATCCAAGAGTTACAGTATAGTTTTTGGGGCTGTAAGTAATAGTATATGCTTCTGCTTCTGCAGTAACTTCTTTGTTGAAATGCTCTGCAGCATAAGCAGTTCCCCATTCAGCAATTGCAGCTGCTTCGATTCCGCTTGCAAGAACTTTTGCAGCAACATCATCAGCGGTTGCATCTGCGTTTACGATAACAGAACCGTCTTTGTGAGCATATTCAACAATTGCATCGGAACCGATTGCATCTTCAACAACGTTGAGAACAACTTTTACTGCAACATTTTTGGTGTTCATGGTTGCAAGAACAGTAGCTTCTGCAATTTTAAGATTGGAGCTTGCTTCCACTTCGGTAAGTTCACCAAGATTTGCAACAAGAACATCAATAACTGCATAGTTTGCTCCGTCTTTTACAAGATCTTCAGTTACCCACTCAGCATTTGCTGCGGGTTCAAGAGCTGCAACAAGGGTTGAAATAATGTCTTTAAATGCCTTGAATGTAGCATACGAAGTAGGATCATTAGCCTGAATGAACTGTTCAACAAAAGTATCCTTCATAAAAGGATCTTCTTTTATATCGTTCAAAAGTTTGTATGTTTCAGCAAGACAGGCTTTGTAATCTGCCCCGTTTTCAACAAGGAACTTTGTTTTACTAGAGCATTCCTCGTTCATAACCTGCAAATCAAGTCTTCCGTCATTTGCTTCAATTTGCGAATTAAATTCATATACCGCTTTCGTTGCCGGTTCATTGAATTTTACATAATAATTAAAACTACCGCCAACAAGTATATTGAACCCGTCTGCAAAATCGGTAAGAACGTCTTTTGCCATAACTACAACGCCAAGATTTGTATCAGCAGAAAGACCTTTTTCAATATTTGCAACACCCTGTTTAAGAGGTGCGATTGCGCCAAGCATCATTTCCTGGTTATCAACTTTTCTTACAAGTTCATAAGTAACTTTTACAGAGAAAGCATTGCCGGAATAAGAATAGTTGGCTTCGCCGTCAACAAGAGAAACAGTTTCTTCAACTGCTTCATCTACAACGATTTCTGCTTTTACTGCAGTCCAATCGGAAAACGGTTTTGCAGTAATTTTCTTTTCGTCAGCATTTACTTCAACAAGGTCATCGCTGTCTTCGGGAACAGAATACTCAATAGTATAATCCCCGGCAAGATAACCGGATTTGAGAAGTGCTTTTTCTTCGTCAGTGAGAGTAGTATAATTTTCAGCTACTACTTCACCGGCACCGACAGAAGCTGCTTCTGCTGCGAATGCAGTGAGAACAAGACCCGGAACATTGGCAAAAGAAAGTACCAATGCAAGGAGCATTGCCAAACAACGCGACAAAATCGGTGTTTTAGTTTTCATCATATCTCCTCCTGTGATTTAGTGTGTGAAAACACATATACCTCCGGCTGTTTTACGTTTCCTAAAAAAGGGCGCAATACAAGCCATAATTATACATTGTTAGTTTATCACACTTTTTTTTGTTATGCAATACTTTTTTATTCATTTATTTAATATTATAAAGAAAACACCCGAAAAAATTTCGGGTGTTTTGTCGATTTATTCTTCGTCATCAAATTTAGGAACATATCCGTTTTTGAGTCTTTGTCTGTTCCAGATAAACATTATTCCGCCAACAAGGATTATTACCCCGGCCATAACTCCGCCGAGAATTCCCATGACCTGACCAAGATTCATTCCCCAGGAAGAGGTTCTTCCCGTTATCTCATATTTAATCGGTTCGATATATTCCGGATTGCCGTATTCCGCAAGCATGTTTTCCGGAATAAGTGCTTCTCCCGCTGCGTCCGGAAGATTCATCGCGATATAATATTCTGTTTTTTCGCTTACAGATCCAAGGTAGAAATGAGCATATCCTTCGTTATCCACAACAACGCTTTGCAAACGGTCAAGCTCTTTGTTTTTCTGGAAAAGTGTTGCGTTCTGTCTTCCGAACAGTGTTCCTATATGAATGAGCACCTCTGCATCCACCTGAGCAGGTTCAAGGAATTTGAGCATGAATGCGGTGCTCACTCCGAAATCCGCACAAACTTCAGGTGGAACAGCTTCTATAACATAAGCAAGGTTGTATTCTCCGGAAAGTTCCGCCGTATCAACATTTTTTCCGTTGATTTTCCAGATCGAGCCATCGGAAGTCATAACTGTTACGGTAACATTTTTTCCTGCAATGGCTTCGATGAAACCGCCGTCAATCGTCACGTTTCCGTTGAGATAAAGCGAAATTCCGATATTTTTTTCGCTTCCGTCAGCATTGTTTCCGTAATTTTTAATAATGCTTTCCGTTTCTCCAATAACTTCCGACCAGCCTTGTTCGCCATTTACAATAACGGTAACATCAACAAAAGTTGCTCCAGTTGTAACTTCTGAAATGGTTTCATCTTTATCTTTCTCCGGAAAAGTTACCGTATAATCTGTAGTGACCATTGTGGAAACAGACGATTCTTTTCCTTCTACAAGACTGATTTCGCCTTCCGTAATTGTTCCGTTTCCTTTTTCCTGCTCAAAACTCGTTTCGGTCTTTCCAGAAATAGCGCTGTCAGTTATTGTGATATCATTTTTAAAACCAGAAGAATTATTTTCAATTGAATCTTGCATCTCATCCGGGGTTTTATTTGTACCGCTGTAATAGACCGTATTCAAATTATCGCATCCATAAAATGAAAATGTATTTATGTCTTCAGTTGAGTCCGGGAGAGATACTGAACTTAGCATCTCACAACCATAAAATGTGTATTCAGGTAACGCTTTTATCGATGCTTTGATATTTGCAGAAACAAGGCTCTTGCAATAAGCAAAAACAGAAACTCCCATTTGTGTAACACTGCTTGGAATTGTTACTGATGTGATTGATTCACAACGGTAAAAACTTTTCATGCCAATGGAAGTAAGATTATTTGGCAAATTTATTGATTTAAGTTTGCGGCAATCCATAAAAGCAGCATTTTCAATGGTTCTGATGCTATTTCCAAAATTTACCATCTGCAACTCTTTACAACGTGCAAATGCACTTTCTCCCACCCTTGTTACAGAAGATGGTATTGTGATTGTGGAAATATTTTTGCAATTATAAAATGAAAAATTTCCTACTTCAGAAAGCCCTTCTGGCAAGCTTATTTGGATGATATCCTCGCTCAAATCATCCCACGGTGCAGAATTTTTTGTGTAATCATACATGTCTCCAGAACCTGTTATTGTGAGCGTCCCTGCAGAAAAAATCCATGTTAAATTTGCCCCACAAGATCCGTTTGTTACTGCCAGAGTTTCTGGCACATTCTCATCTGAATCCAGATTTGCTTCTTCAGCTTCTGCAGATATTTCTTCTGCAGCCGAAGGACCTTTTGCAACAGTTTCATCCGCAAAAACAGATACCGTACCGAAAAATACAAATATAAAGGCAAGAAGCACCGCCAAAAGCCGCGGAACATATCTGTTTTTTGTTTCAAGCATCATGGTGGCCTCCTTTCTCTCATTCAAGTTGAGGATTCGTTTTCTTCACAAGCCGAATCCAATCTTTCGTTTTTTTCTTTTTTTATAATCTTGATTTGATAATCTTTAATCCACATTATACCGATAACAATCGCAACCAATGACCAAAGATTTCCTGCAGGAAGTCCAATCAAAAGTGGTTCTGTTTCTCTGAAATAGTTTAAAACAAAACGGGTTGAACCATAAATAACCATATACCACGGATAAATTTTTCCTCTGTATTTTTTAGAAAAACACATCAACATGAGAACGGCCATTATTGAAAATGCGTTTATCAGTTCAACCATCTGACTTGGAAAAATTTTGGGGTCCCCGTTTTCAAGAATATACAAAACTTTTCCAGCGCAACAACCTTCCGTAAGACACTGGTATTTCATGATTGCAAGCATTATACATTCCGCAGGTGCGCAAAAATCCATAAGATCATCATATGGAATCCTCATTAGTTTTGCCACAAAAACAAACATCAACGGTACAAGAAATACTGCCCCATAATAAGATCTTCCACTAAAATATGATGTTTCAACAAAATACCAGATATAAGTTCCTATTGTTCCTGCAACCGTAAGTAAAAGAGAAACCGGAACGCTCTTCCATACCACAACTTTATAGCATTTCATAAGAATTGCTATGAGCACAAGCATTGCACCGGTACCTATTGAGAGCATAGTTATTGTTTTAATATCCATAATATTTTTCCTCAGGCGTATTCTCGGTCTCTTTCTTCAAGAGACCGAGAATATAAACATTAATTCGGGTTGTTGATTGTAATGGTAGGGACATCAACTTCAAAGGTTTTACCATTGAAAGTGAGGATAAGTTTGGAAGCGGTGATGGTTCCTGCAACTCTCTTGGTATCACTGTTATTTGCGCCGGATATGTTGGTCATAACGCCTATGAAACGGCTACAGTCTCCATCTGCAGTCCATACGAAGGAATCTGTTTTGTGGTTTGTATAGTCACCAAAATATCCGTTGCTGTTTGTGCTATATCTGTCGACCATAACAACCTCGCCACCGCCGCTCTTGGTAAAGGTAAGTTTTGCGTTTTCTGCGTCACCCATCTTATCTATAGTAAGCGTTGCTTTTGGAACACCGTTTCCGTTGTTGTAAGAATATTTATGTCCTTGATATTTGCTTTCTTCCGGACCGCTGGAAACACCGTTTCTGGTACCGCCGGAATAAGAAGCATCATCTATATGATCACACTTGAAATAGATCCAGGCTGTTTTGCCGCTGTTTTCAATTCTGGAAAGATACTGCGTATTATTGGCTTTGGCAATATGATTTGTATTGGTATGCATTGTGTATACATAGTCCGTGAAACAGCCACCGGATTGTCCTTTAACTGTCCATGTATCCTTGATGGAACCGTCCTCAACAAGGTCAACGGAATATGCTCCTGCACCATCCATGGTAATATCCGAAATAACAACAGTAGGTTTGAGAGAACTTACCGTGATCTTTGGAGCTCTTGCAGGAAGATCATATTTGTTTGCACTTGTGTCCCCTGGGTTGTCACTGTATGTATGCGTTGTTCCATTTACATCGAAACTGAGTCTGGTGTAATAGTCACCCGCAAAACGAGCATATTCAATTTCTTGCTGTACAAATTTTGTGCCTTTTTCATCAGGTTCCAAATTAATTACAACATTATCCACGCTTATACCCGTAAATGTATATTGACCATATGCAGAAGAAGAACCTTTATAAATGAATTCCAGTTTAACATTTTCAATTGCCGGTTCATTTTCATTATTAAGGATCTCTTCTCCGTAAACATTTTCAATATTTACGTTCATTCCGGAAACAGGCTGTTCAGTCATGAATTCGGCAGAAACTTCGCCGTTAGTTTCACCAAGATCCATACTGTTGTCTTTTTCAAAGTATACATTTACCTTTTCAACAACCTGAGTTACATGACCTTTTCCGCTCATGTCAATGCACATAATCGAATCAAGATCTGCATTGTTCGAAAGAATTCCGGTTTCCTTATCGTAATCCGTTGTTACAAAATCTCCATCTGCATTATAGTAATCCCAAACATAAACTTTCTTCATGGTCCATGTTCCATCCTGAGTATCGGTGGGGCCATCCGGAATCTTGAAGTTCCATGTTGTAATGCTCATATCTTGATTGTTAGCAGGATTGCCATAGGGATAAACCTGATATTCTCTTCCGTTCATTTCAAGGACAGCCATTACTTTTGCCGTGGAAGAATTTCCTATTATAACGTTCATTGTAACATTTCCGTTCGGATCAAATACATATGGATTAGATGTAAATCCTATGTAACTCGGTGGGTTGGGAGAGATTATTCTGAAGCTTGGTGCCGTTGTGGCAGTTGTCAGAATATTTCCTCCCGCATCCAAATAGCTGAATTTCCATACTCCGGGTCCGCCTTCAAGTGTTTTAAGGTTGCCTTCATAGAATTCTGTGGAAGCATTCCATTCAAGGTTTGCATCCATTTCGGCAGTGGTACCCTGTGCACTGTAGTAAAGTACTACATCTGTAAGATTTTCCATCTCTTCTCCGGAGTTGTCTGTAATTATAGCCTGTATAGAAAGAAGCTTTTCATTATCTTTCAATTCAGTCGGAACATATTTAAATTCAATCGGGCTGTTTGTATAAAGTTTAACTCTCATACCAAGCGTTACAGAAGCGCTAAGGCACATCCCGCTGTCCAGATATTCATAGTTTCCATCCAGGATTATGTACTCCATCATATAATCGCCGGAGGAAATAAAGTTTGCTCTTCCTCGCCAGGAATTTGTGGAACTGTTATAAATAAAGTTAACATTTACTGTTGCACCGTCGGAAAGCATGAATATTCCTTGGGCTTTTTTGGGCTGTTTATCCGGATTGTTTGTTGCAAGTTTAAGTTCAATTTCTGCATATCCGGAGTTTCCTGCACTTAAAATGTTCAGGCTTCTTCCTGTTATGCTGCCGCTGGATGCTTTATAACTTACGTCCTCAACAGCAAAACCGGAAACTTCAACCTTAAGATCTTCTTTAAGGGTATATTCCTGACCGTCCAATTCTACAGATCTCAGAATATAATTTCCGGGAACTTTAAACTCATAGCTTGAAGTCCAAGATCCGTCATCTGCTTTTGTAAAAGTCATTTCTTTTTCGCGCGAACCCTGGCTGGCGTTGATCTGGCGAATAAAGAACGCTTTAACTGTACCCGGCTGATCACCCGTAATATTAACTTTTACATTTGTAATCATAGGTTCGGTTGCAGTATCGTAATCGAATTTTTTAGCATCGATCGTAGCAGAAACACTTCTTATCGCTGTTTCCAGTTTTTCATCATCCATCGGAAGGAGTTTAACAGTGTTTCCAAACTGAATATTCAGTCGACCTTCAATTTCTGCCGCAGAAAGAACGTCTTCATTGTTAAGCAAAGCACCATCAAGATAAACAATTGCTGTGATTCTTGTTGCAACATTTTTTTCAAGCTTTGTAATGGCTCTGACAGTATTACCGTCATTGTCTTCAAATTGAACACTATCCGAAGAAAGAACCATCGGAACTGTAACTCGTCCGATTTCTTTGAAACTTTTGTCCGTATCCATTTCTGCTATAGCAAGCAGTGTACCGTTACCATCTATAAAAGCTACTTTCAAAGATTTTAAAAGTTCAAGGCTTCGTGCCTGATCTTCAGGCGTATCTGCATAATACACATAGCAGCTGCCGTTACCCTGGGTTGTCGCATCAATGGTTATGTAGCTTTTGTCTTCGGTATCCCAAATACGGTTTTCACCTTCATATCCTATAACCGTAATAACTTCTTCGGATTTAAGAACAGGTTCTTTTCCGTTAAGATCGCTTTCAGACAACCTTGCATGGGTATCTGCTCTGAACCACGCATCTTCCAAAATTTCGTTTCCTTCTTCATCAACACCGGTTACATACTGTCCCTGATATACTTCGATTTGATAAGGATTAAGGTTTCCTTCCTCATCTGTATAGCTTTGGTCAAGAGTGTATATATCAACTTCTTCTCCGGCTTTGTTTTTTCCTTTTACCTGAACGTTTTCAGAACTTGTGAGCACATTTCCTTCAAGCGTAAGGAAGCTGTTTGCAGAGTTTGTGCGGACCCAGAAGTCAAGTACCATTCCGTAAGTATCTTTTGCTTCGATACTTCCCTGGAACTCAGCAGTTGAATCTTTTGAATTGTTCAAATCAGTCGAGAAAATATAGGGGCTATCCGCATTTGTGGTAATCATTGCATAAATAGATGCTTCCCTTGCGAAACCGTATCGTTTTCCCGTTGCTTTAACCTCAAGACCTTTTCCTCCTGAATATTCCGGACCTACGTTCATCCTTGCACCGGTTCGTTTTTCAAAATTTTTCAAAACTCCGTTGGTTATAACAACGTAGCAGGTTTTATCTTTTAAGTTAAGAGCTGCTGTTGCACCGATTTCATCAACCGTTTTTTTTGCAAAATCGGGTCTTTCTACGGTACATGTTCCTATTTTTACAAGCCCGTCAATCATGGTTTTAAGGCATGGTTCCACTGTGGCATTCTGTGTTTCCTGAGTTTCCGCAATGTGTGAAGCTCCGCGCCAATATACGGTTCCCTGTTTTTCTATTTCCTGAAGCTCGAGATAGTCTTCATGCACAAGGTCATAGTCACTTTTAAAAGTTTTAAAATCAGTTATTTTAAATCCAAGACTAGCCAACTCCTCCGCACTTAACGACATAAGGGTTTTGCCAGTATATTTTGTAAAGTTATCGTTTCCGTTTGCATAGAACTGCTGGAGGTTTACTATCTGTGCCAATGCCTCCGCTTCTTCTTCAAATGCCGTCATAAAAGCACCGTACATTTCAATAAGAGCTTTCAGCTGGTCTTTTTCTATTGTAGGGTTATTATAACTTTTTCCGCCGTTATCTCCTTTATTCATTTTGTCCGTCATATATGTACCCATAATGTAAGCAAGGGCTTCCATATAATCTTCGTTTTGTGTAAGCTGTATATAAGTACTGCGTGCGTTGTTGTTTGCTGTTGTTGCAGCAGATTCGTATTTTCTTATATAAAGTTGGTCGCCGGTAGCGTTTATTTTTGTCGAAGAAACTGCTCGTACGCCCACCCCACGGCTCGGATCATAAACAAAAGCACCTTCAACAACACCGTCGGATTCTTTCCAGTTCGTATAACGGTAGTCACTGTTCAGTTCCTCTATGCGCCCTTCTTCCGAATAAGCCGCACCACTCAGAGGGGAAGTTAAAAGGTCTCCGTCATTAAGCTGTGCCGGTCTTAAAACAATTTTATCAAGTCCGTAAGAGGGGTCACCAAGGTTAATAAGGTTACCCCATGTTTTATTCGCATTTACAATGTTTTGTCCTTCCGCAGCGATTGAATCCCCTACTTTTGAAGGATCGGGTTCCTTTGTTCCATCTCCGGTCGCCAAAGCAATTTCAAGGCTTCCGTTTGCTGCAATGTTCGTGCTCACCGCGGTAACTTCCGGTGCTCGGGAAATTGTGAGCCAAGCATAGGAAGCGGAAGTGAGCATAATGACAGAAATCGCAAGCAAAAATGCCACCGCCGTTACCTTTTCGCGGAGCCCCGGAAGAAGTTCCCGGTATGCTTCTATTCGTTTTTGAGTTTCAGTTACCATAAGGCACCTCCTGACTCTTCAGCGTACTGCTGGTTGGGGTTGAGTAATTTACGAAAAAGTTTACTCCCTTTTTGAAAAATGGGATTCCTTCATATTCCCAGATAATATAAACACGGTATGTTCCGGCTTCAAGGAATCTGTTTTCCGCACCGATCACAAGACTGTGTTCCTGTGTTGTTTCGTCTTTTATATATTCTTTAAAAATATTTTCTGTGTTATTGAAAACAAGCGAACCGTTTTCCGCAACATTAAGGAATTGGACCGAGGAAGTAAGTTTTGCATCTGCCCATTCCTTCGGGAAAACCAATTCCGCGGCGTTTTCACCGTTGAGCACAAAAGTTTCAAAACCTTTCGGTTCGGTTTTATTTTCTGTATCTGTCTCCGCCTCTGTTTCTGAAACTGCAGCCGCCGCGGCTTCTTTTTCATCTGTTCCGGAAAAATCAATAAGTTCCGTGCTGGATTTTTCTTTGGTTTCGAAAAATTCTGCCGCATTTGTAAGCGATTCCGCTTTGTGGATTTCCTTCAAAACCGAATCTGCCCAAGGTTCCATCACCAGGGAAACGATTTCCGCATCATAGAGTTCCGTACCTTTGAAATCAAAAAGAATCGATCCGCTTATTTCCGAAGATTTCAGCTTTATGGTATCTTCGGAATAAAGCATGTAAAAGCTTTTGCCTTTGTCAAGGCTGAACTTCGTTCCGACAGGAAAGTTTTTCAAGGTGCTTCCGGTTTTTTCCTGTTCTGGCGTTTCCTCTGTTTCCTTTGTTTCTTCGGCAAGACCGATAACAATTCCGGTAACATCATCTGCCAGCGTTACCTTTACCGGAAGATATTGTTCCGGGTCAAACGAGGCTATGCAGGAAAAACTGTTTTCCAAAGGTTCCTGCTCAGGTTCTTCCGGAGTGTTTCCGGAATCCGTCGTTCCATTCTGTGTTCCGTTGGATTCCACAGGGGTTTTGCCGGCTCCTTCTGCGGAGGAAGTTCCTCCATTCTCGTTTCCGGGAGGAGTTTCCACGTTTACACCGCCGGAAACATCTTCATTTTCTTCAGATTCAACAACAACTTCCGGAAGGCTGAATCTGAAAACGGCACCAAGCTCTCCCCATGTTACAAAAACATCAGCATCTGCCGCTTTGCGGGATTCTTCCCAATATTTACCGTCAATGAAAACTTTCATTGCGACTGTTTTCGGCTCATTTTCAAGAACCGAAATCTCTTCTTCTTGCTCAAGGATTTCGCTTTCGATGCTCATTTCTATGTTCACAAATTGAGCATGCTCATTTTTTGCGCTCCAGAAGAATTTTCCTTTTGTTTCTGCTTCGGGGGATTCAAGCTTGAAAGTAATTGTTTCTTCATTATCAAGTTTTCCCGCAAGAACAACAACGTTTGCTTCCGAAGTTTTGGTGAAAAAGTTTGCGTTGTTTTCCGTTTTTTTTGAAAGATCAAGGATAGTTCTGCAGGAAACTTTGTTTTCGAATCTTGCATAGACATTTCCGGTGGAAATGCTCAGAGTACAAATCATCATTATTAAAGAAAGAAGAACGCAGCATATTTTTATTATTTTGTTTTCCATAAGCCGTTTTTCTCCTTTCCTTTTTTATTTTAGTCGATCGTTTCCGCAATAAACTGCGGTTCGATCATCAGATTAAGGTTTTCTTTGTCGATTTCTGTGGTATCAACGATTATGCTCATTTTTATATATGAGCTTTTTCCGCCTTCGAGGATCCTTGAAAATTCTTTTCCGTTTTCATCAAAAAAGGTGAACACCCAACCGTCTCCGTGCTCAAAATGAAGAGCGGTGTTTTCAAGGATTTTTTCAGCCTCCGCATAAAAGATTTTTTCCGAACCGTCCTCTGTTATTTTAAGCGTAACTTCTGCTGTACCTTCGCCGACGGAAAGACCAAGCCCTCCGATAAGCCGAAATCTTATCTCCTGATCTTTTATGCCGTTTCCGGAACTTCCGTTGGAAACCGCGATTTCAAGTGTTGCTGTGTTTCCTTCGGTTTTCCATTCTTCCGGTATTCCGCTTGGATCAAACTCTTCGTTTCCTTCGGCATAGGTCAAAACCGTTCCTATAATGATCTGTGAAGGTGTTTTTACTTCAAATAATATTTCTGCTTCGGCATCGGTGCGGTAACGCGCATAGGTTGTTCCGGTGGCAATTACCAGAGCCGCCATGCAAAGCAGCAAAGCCAGACACAGTAAATGCCGCAGCAAGCTATTCTTTTGTCTGTCCACTGGCTTTCTCCTTTGTTTTGATTCTGTTATTCTTCAGAAGACTGCAAAACCGAAACTATCGTTCCGTTCTGCACAGAACCTTCTGCAATATATTCTTCCGGCTGTGCTTCGTCAAATATGCCGCTTATGATATTTACCTTTACAAACGGAGCATCTTCTTTAAACACGCGAAGCGAAAGGCTTCTTGCATCATCATGTTCAAGCCTGCTGTTTACGTCTATTTCAAGGCTTATATCGTGTCCGTATCCGGTTTCGATATAAACCGCATCGCCCGTATCGCTGAAACCGCTGTTTCCGAATGCAGGTTCATTATATGTACCTGTACCTTTAATAGTGGAATCAATAATTTTCACAGAACCTGCTTTGATTGCTACTGCGGTATATGCGGAAACGGTACTGTGATAAATTGTAATTGTACTGTCCTTCTGGGGCTGATAAATTCCCGCTCCGACAGTATCTTCATTTCCGATAATGTAACTGTCTATAATATTTATATCGGTGCCCCATCTTCCGTTTCCGGTGGTGGTTCCGTTGCCGGAAATTACTATTCCGTCACTCATAAGGGTGCTGTTTTCTATCACAACAGTGGTTTTCTGTTCGGAAGCAAGTCCGTTTCCGGAAACAAAGACTGCGCAGGATTTTGTATCGATGGTGGATCCAACAATTCTGACAGTGGAATCAATGGCATTGTCTTCGGTGCTGTCGCCGACATAAACTCCGTAATACATTCCGGAAATATTGATGTTGCTCATATTAATTTCCGCACCCACGGCATTTACGGCATTCGCTGTTTCAGGACCGGCAATCGTGCCGTTTACCATTGTTACGGAACTTCCCGGTTCTGCGTCAATAACGTTTTTACCGCTTCCCTCAATGGTTTTTCCGTTAAGGTCGATCATTATATTTGCGCCGTCGGGGATCACAAGCGTTTCAACATCAATATTGCTGCTGAGCTGAACGTAATTGAATTCCCCGGAAGCTATGATTTCCTGAAGGGTTTCGGCAGAACTGATGCTTACCGCCGGTGCTGCGTTTTTCTGTGCGGAAACATTAAGCTTTGCTTTGTGTGTAAGGAGCAATTTTTCTTCGGCGGAAAGCTCATTTCCTTCCGCTTTCTTTTGCGCAAGATTTCCCAAATTTGTATCATACTTTGTCGCCATTTCAATGTCGGAATAGCTGCAAAGATATGCGTAAACGCCGTGACCGTCCCCATCAACTTCAACCGGATAAAATTTGCCGGTCGAAACTTTACTTGGTACTGTTCCGCCGTAACCGTCGGAAGCAAAAACTTCGGCAAGGAATTCAGCAAGCGTTGTTTCTCCGTCCACGGTGAGGATCTTATATACTTCTTTTTCTTCGCCATCCACAGTTGTGGTCGTTTTGGCAAAAGTTGCCTTGTCATAATCATACTCAATGGGACGGAGATATTCTTCCACCGTTACGCTTTCATCGCTGTTTGCAGTTCCGAGTACATAATATCCCAGAACGTCATAGACCCATTGCCACTTAAGTTTCGGCGCGTTGCTTACTTTTTCCGTAAGGGTAAGGGAACTCTGGTTAAAAACCGTATATGTATATCCCTCGTGATTATTTACATAGACCCTTTCCATTTTTTCGCCTTCGCGGACAGAATTTGTTTCAACATAAAAGAAAAGCCTTTTCTGCATTTCGGGCAGCATTTCGTTTTTGGAAACATTTACGCTGATATCGATTATGTTGTCGCTGTTGTTTTCCGCTTCAAGGTGAATAATGCCGTTATCGCCGGGGCCCGCTTCGACAGATTTTTCACTGGTGATTATTTCACCGTCAAAACCCCAGGGTTCAACTTCAAAAACAAGTCCGCTGGTCTGAGCAATGTTTGTATACCATGCGGAAGTCATTGCAAACAAAATTACCACAGTAAGGACTATTGTCAGGAAAGCAAGCCCGATCTGCATGAAAATATTCTTATTCAGTTTTGCAATTTCTCCGGAATTTTCATTCGAAAAAAAGTTTTTATTTATCTTCAGGTCGTTCGGAAAGGGAATTTTGCTCAATTTGAATTTCTTCAAACTTCATCATCTCCTCCATAAGTTCCTTTCGGATTCTTTCGTACATTTCGTTATATTCCTCTTCTGTCATTCCGCAGAGAGAATCTTCTTCCTTCGCAGAAAGAGCTTTTTCGCGTCTTTCCATTTCAACGGCAAGTTTCAGATCCTGCTGAATATTGGACACCGTGTTTCTTAAAATAAGCCCGGCGAGCAAAAGGCTCGGAAGAGCAATGAATCCCAAAAAACCAAGTTCGCTTGTAAAGAAATCTAAAACGCCTGCAAACATATTGCCATCTCCCGTATGCCAGATAACCTTGCCCAAAAAATTTGTTTCGTCCACATAATAACCGTCCGTAACCAGGTTTGCGTCACCTTTTGTCACCAAAAGGATCTTTCCCGCTTCCGGCTCTATAATATCCACCACCCGGTGGGTAACTATCTTTCCCCAAATTTCCGATACCTGTGTGCGGAAACACACGATATCGTTAACTTCAACGGCTTCGATTTCCGTTTCTTTTGTCAAAAGCAGCGCACCCACGGGAATTTCGGGTTCCATGCTTCCGGTAACAACGCGGAACATCATAAAGCCGCCGATATTTGCATATCCTTTGCTCAAAACCTGTATTGTCGCATACAGGCAAAGGGTAACCGCCAGAACAAGAAGAACCGTTACCAAAGCACTTATCTTCCTTTGAAGGCGGGCATCCCCCGTTTCTTTAATTATATTATTCATAATTTATTATTCACTGCCGCCGGCAAATTCAATGTTCACCGCAATGCGCGAAGCATCGATTCCGTCAATGCAGTCCACATCCTGTCCTTCCAACCAGATAAACATTCTTATTCTCTGGGGCTTGTTTTGCTCCAGCTTTACAATATAGACATTTTCCGTTGCGCCTGCGTTAAATAATTTTTCAAGTTCGTCTTCGGACATATTGGCTGTTAAATTCCGCGAATCTCTTATAAAATCTCCTTTTATATAAAACGGAGAAATCTGTCCCTGAAGGGCTTCTTTGTAAAAACGGTCGGTGATTTCTTTTTCCGAAAGTTCATTACGATCGGCCCATGGAAGCAAGGCGGTCTGGAACTTCTGTTCAAGAATCGTTTCTTCTCCGCTGTCCGCTGCTGCCCAAGATCCGGAAAGCTGGACGGTGAGATGATCGGAAAAATTCTTGTTTTCGGTTATAATCCCGTTTTCATAGCCAAGAGGATTTGTCTGAACATAGCTTCCGTCAAGCTTAGGGTTAAGCGGATGCAAATCGCCGTTCGGTTCATAAACGGTAAAATGGTCCGAATCAAGATAAGCCGTTCCGGAATCCGGTTCCATATAAATACCTTTTAATGCGGTGTAACGGTCATCGGCGTAACCGCTTTGCTGATATTCAAGCATTGTATCATCGGTAAGCTGGGAATCGTTTGCAAGAAAACCGATGCGTACAGCCGCAGAAGCTTTTCCTTCCGGTATGGAAAGGGTATATTCGTCGGCTATCTTTTTTGCTTCCGGAAGATCCGTTACAAAACTTCCGCCGTTTGCATCTTCATCTCCGGTGGAAACGCGAAGGGTGTAATCGCCGCCGGGCGAAACCACCCAGAAATCAAGATAGATGTAATTTCCCTCTTTTATTTTATCTTTTTCTTCCGAAGAAAGATTTGCATGGGAAAGTTCGCTGTCCGCTTTGAATTCCGAAACATCTTTCATAACACCGCTTAAAACTTTACCGGACTGCACTTCCGGGTCGCCTGCGGAATAATAAGCCGGCAAAAACCAGTCGATGCCGTTCGTTGTCGAAACCGGGGTAAGTCCGCCAAGTTCTTTGAGGTAATCGTAATTTTGATATGTTCCGAAATTAAGCTTATCCGAAAAATATCCCGGATAATGATATATTTCCCCGTTGATTTCCTCTGCAGTATCGGGGGCGACAAGAATTGTGTTTCCGCCGCCGATAATAACTTTGATACCCGTTACAGCAGGGCTGCTCGAAAGCACCATCCATGCATAGGAGGACATTATCAGCACCGAAACAGAAAGCAGCAGTGCAAGAGCCATTGCTATTAACTTAAAATATATCTTTGTCATAGCGGTTACCTCTCACTCTGCTTTCTGAAACGCTTTTTTATCCTCTTGCCTTGCGGGCAGCTATGCGGCGCTGGCGCTCAAGTTCACGCTGCTCTTTTTCCGCGCGGATTCTTCTTTCTTCCGCTTCTCTCTGGACAATTCTTCCCGGAAGGGCATTGAGGAATACAACGATTTCTTCCTGATAGGGTTTTGCAAGAACGGAATCTTTTTCTTCCTGTTCCCTGCGCATTTCTTTTTCGCGAATAATGCGTTCCCGCTCTTCGCGTTCCTGTTTTTCGGCTTCGATTTTACGCTGCTCGGCTTCTTCCATAAGCTTTGCCGTTTCCTCGAAAGCCTCCTGATCTTTTATGCGGCGGATTTCCGCGGAATCTCTCTCGTTTTTCTGCTGTTCCAGATGGCTTTGGAAATTTTCCAGTTCTTTTTGGAAAATTTCGCATCTTCTGCGTTCTTCCGCTTCTTTTTCAGCCTGTATATTCTGAATACGGGCTTCTTCGGCCTCTTTTTCACGAAGAAGACGGGCTTCCTCTTCGGCCTTGCGCTGTTTTTCTTCTTCGCGAAGTCTTTCGGCTTCTTCAAAGGCTTTGATTTCTTCAAGCCGCTTTGCAATTGCAGCTTCTCTTGCTTCCTGCTTTTCTTCAAGATGCTCTGCGAAATAAGCAAGTTCGTCGGCAAAGAGTTTGCATCTGCGGCGGTCTTCCGCTTCTCTTTCCATGCGTTCCATGAAAAGACGCTGTTTTTCTGCTTCCTCTTCCTGGCGGCGGCGTTCTTTTTCCGCCTCTTCCGCTTTGCGCTGACGTTCTTTTTCCGCCTCGGCTTCAAGGCGAAGACGTTCCATTTCCTCGCGCTTGCGCTGTTCCTGTTCTTCAACAAGGCGGCGGCGTTCAGCTTCTTCCTCAAGCATAAGCTGCTCTTTGGTAAGTTCTTCTATAAGAACTTTGCGGATCTCGATATCCGGAAGATCATAATCCTCCGTAAGTTCTTCGATAATCTCTTTAACAAATTTTGGTTTAAGAGCGCGCTTTTTCGTTCTCGAAGGAGTCGGGATCCTGCGGTCTCTTTCGTCCTCAAGATATCCCTTAAGGATAAGATAGTTGAACAGAATGTTGTGGTAAATATCTCTTTCAAGCTCTTCGTTTATCTCTGGGTTCTGTTCAACAACCCTTATTGTATAGCCTATGTTATCATAACTTCTTAGGAATTCCAGAAGTTCCATCGCTCTGCGGTAGTTGGGGTTCTTTTTAAGAATGTTCGTCTTGGTAAGAGCACCCTTTACCCTCGAAAGCTTTGCCATCTGCTGGGCAAACTGGCTTTGCATAAGAACGCTGAGGATTCTGTAAATTTTGGAGATCCTTGCAAAAACATCGCTGTTTTTTTCATCGGTTTCAATGGCGCTGTCCGTTTCCTTGATGTGCATGAACATATCCATATGCACCATTTCCGTTGCGGTTTCCATTGTGGAATCGATTTTAAGCTTTGCACCGAATTCATCGTTCATGGCACCGAAAAGCGCATCGTGACGAATTTTTACAAACTGATATGCAGCTTCAAGCGCAGTGAAAACAAGGCGGTTTTCGTAAAGGCCAACCGTATCTTCACGGTACTTCTGCATAAGTTTGCTCGGGCGGACTTCGCCGGTGTTGTAATCATATTTTTCAACAAGGCTTGCATGCTGGGCAAGGTGACGAACAACGTCCGAACCTGCTTTTTTCGCATTGGCCACGTTTACAATAAGTTCGTCCTCTTTGATTATGTTTCTCGGGCTCGATATAATGTTCTGAATTGCCGGAAGGCTTTCTTCGATAATATCGACCCAGTTGAGGTCAACAGTTTTTTCCATTTTTCTGTTGGAAAACTGGAATCTGTTTTCCGCTCTTGAAACAGCGTCCATGAAAAACTCATAAAACTCCGTGCTTCCAAGAGCTCTTATAACACTTTTAGTGTATTTTTGATAAATCGGATCTATAAAAGAATCCTTTTTGGCTCCGGTTTTGCCGGTGTTTTTTTTCGCTGTCGCCATAAAGCGGCTCCTTTCATGAAGAATCAGTTGTTCTTCTTAAGTTGCTCTATATAATCTTTGCAGATAACCATTGTGTTTTTTCCGAAAACTTTATCAAGATAGTTGCTGAACTTTGTAAGTTCGTCTTTCATAAAACCAAGGCTGAGAGATTCAAACTTACGGAGAACTTTCTTTGCAACGATAAAGTCGATCGCCTGCATTTCCGTTCCGCCGCAGCCGATGAAACAGGGAACAAAGTCGTTTATCTGTTTCATAATTCGGTTACCGAAAGCAAGACGGAAGTTTTTGATAAGATATGCGTTTACAAGTTCAAGTTTATCAATAACTTCCTGGGAAACGGGATAGTTTTCCTTTGCTTCTTCAAAAAGATCGTTAAGGTGGTCTGTGGAAATGTAAACAGGGTCTGTAAGTTCACATTCAAAGGGGTCTGCTCTGCTGTCAAGGTCTATCGGAATTGCACGGTCGTAAACTTTATCCGCAACGGCGAAGGTAGAGTCGTCGTTGTTGATGGTACCGACTATCCAGACGTTGTTTGTAATCTGAACTTTTCCTCCGTCGATAAGGCAAGGGTCGTTATCCCAAACCGCGGTTACGATATCTACTTTCCATTCTTCCTGAAGAGGCATTTCAAGGATGGAGAGCATTTCCGCAAAATAATACTCAACACGGGCGATGTTCATTTCGTCCAGAATTACTATATGTGGGTCGCGGAAATAGTTGCATTCATAAATTGCCTGCAGGAATTCTGTTTCGGCATAGCGTTTTGTAAATTCGTTGAAGTAACCGTAAAGTTCGGTTCTTTCACGCCAGGAAGGCTGTACCGAAACAACGGTTGTGTCTTTCTGAACAAATTTTCCGAACGCATAAGGCAGGGAAGTTTTACCGGTACCGGAAATACCCTGGAGAATGATGATCCTCGAGGTTCCCATTGATGCAAGGAAATAACGCATCATGTCGATGTCGTAATAAAGTTTGAGCTGGGAAGCAGCAAATTTTCTGAACCTGTCGCAAATCTGTTCAAGGTTTATCTTGTTGTCATATACCGGCTCTTCATATTCGGTTTTGTAAAAGTTATCAACGCAGGTAAGACGGAAGAAACGGCTGTCGGAAGGATCAACACAAGGGGACTGGAGTGTGTTTCTGTTGGAAACAATGGCTGTTTCCTCCTCTTCGCCTTCCTTTTTTTCTTCCTCTTCTTCCGGGGGTTCATATTCGCCCATTTTCATGGAAAGTATCTTGTCTTTCTCATAATTGGAACGCATAAGTTCTCTTTGAAGCGAACGTACCTGAACAGCCATTTTTTCATATTCTTTGCGGGAAATTCCGCCGAAGAAAATTTTCCGGATAAGTTTTCCCACAAAATATATGATAAGCACGCAAACCGCAATGATCATTATGTTTGCGATAAGCAGCATCACCCAGTCGGTGGTGCTGAAAGTTTCGCTGTGCTCTTTGATTATGTTCATTCGCATCGGGAAGTTGAACAGATAATTCAGAAAATTGAAAACCGCGCTTATAACTTCGACAAGCGCCTGGAACACCCGTCCGATATCTTCTGTAAAATAGTTATAGAAATTATCCATGCTTTTCACCTGTTTTTCCCGGAGGACAAATCAAGCCTTAAGCATTTTCCTCCGTTTTGTCGGCTGCTTCATCAGCAGCTTCTTCAACTTTTTCTTCTGCTTCTTCGGAAACGGTTTCTTCTTCGGAAGCTTCTTCTGCGGGGGTTTCTTCCGCCGGTTCTTCAGAAGGTTTTTCTTCTTCTGCAGGAGCTTCTTCTGCGGGAACTTCCTCTGCTGCGGGTGCCGCCGCCTGCTGTGCCGCCATGGAAGCCATGATCTCCGCTCTCAGACGTTCGCGAAGTTCTTCTTCCATCTTAAGTCTTGCAGCTGCCTGGGCTTCGCTCTGGCGTTTCTGTTCCTGATCGATAAGGTCTTCGGTGCGGCCGCGTTCCTGCTCAAACTTAATGCGGTTTTTAACGTTCTGATATTCAAACAGAACTCTGAAGAACTGAACAAGGTGGAAAAGGAAGAAAAGGAAGACCGGGATTACGATTACAATAAGGAATCCGGTGCTTGTCTGGAGATAATCGAAAACTTTGCCGACACCCGGAACGCGGAAAGAATATTTACCGACGATTTCCGATTCGTGTACGGTAAGAGGGTCGGCCGAGGTGTTGTTATCACCCTTGGTGGAGAAGATAAGATAGCCGCCGCCGTCATAAATTTCGTGGATTCTATGCGTATTGAGAACGCGTTCGCCGTTAATGACTGTCCAGTAGGTGATGATGTCATCTTTGCGAAGTTCTTCGGGTTCTTTTACACCGGTATCAAAAATAAGGTCACCGGGAAGCAGGGTGGGGTACATTGATTCGGTCTGAATGGAGAAAATCCTTACACCGAAAATGTTGGGGACACCGTTGCCTGAAGTTGAAACATAGGACGCATATGTACAAACAGCTGCCAATGCAATGGCAACAATAAGAACAACGTTTACAATTGTGTTCAGAATTCGTTTGCCTTTGCTTTCTTCTTCCGCAACTATTACTTCCCCTTCAGCTTCCTGAGGAATCTGTACCGCGGCCGTTTCTTGCTCTTTTTTCATTTTGGATTTCTCCCTTCTTTTCTTTGCAATTTATATAAAAGCATAGCGTGCCTGCTATTGCTAATATTACTCGATTTTTACAAGACCGGACTGGTTTTCGGTCTTTCCGGAAAACTGAATGTTCGCTTCAATTTTCGCGTCGCTGCTCTGGTTCGTACAGTCTATGTCCTGACCTTCAAGCCAGATGTAAAGTTCTATCTGGACAATTTCGCCGGTTTTTATGGTAAAAAGCTTCGGCGGATCAACAACGTTTCCTTCCCGGTCAATAAAATCACCAAGAGTGTGGATAACAACTCCGTGTTCCATCGGCGCCGCTTCATCCCAAAAACTTGTGCTTTGCAAAATTATCTTTTCCGGGTCGATAAGGTCCTCTGTTCCGTCCATGCTTTCCGTCGGGATATAACCTTCATCGGCATAAACATGGGTTTCACAGTTCGGCTCAAAAATCACAAATTCCGGTTCCTGGTCCGGGGCGGGAACAAATTCCCCTTCCTCGTTCGGAACAAGAAGCGTTGTGCGGAATCCGTAGCGGATAGCTTTTTCCGCGCCCTGGCCGCCGTTTTCGTGGCCCATTCCGACCCATTCTTTGATTTCGATGATGTTTCCTTCTTCGTCCTCTTCCTCGCGGATCTCTTCGTGACCCGGGTTCCAGATAGGAACACCCCTTACATAAGTTCCCGCTCCGGCAACGCCTTCGCTTACTTCAACCGCGGGCGAAAGGGAAATTTCCGCCGGCTGGCCCGAACGGGCATAGAATGTGGCTTTTATGTAATAGTTTTCGAAATTCTGTTTGTTTGCGTTCCTCTCGTCCGAAAGCGAAAGCCATTCCCGGTAATGTTTAAGCCTTCCGTCCGCACCATAGGCCGCGGCATAAAAGCATTGGTCTTCTTCGGACCATGTTACCGGAAGCAGAACCGGTTTTTCCTTTTCCTCGTCAAGAGGGTCTGTGTGGTTTATAATATCCCAGAAATCGAGCTGAAGATTCCATTCCTCCATGTCTATGGAAAGTTCCATTCCCGGGCTGCTGTTTACGTAAACGTTAAGGTTACTTACCCTCGGGGTTCTTGAAAGGGTGAACCATGTATAGGAAACGCCGACAAACAGCGAAAAAAGAATAAACAGCATATAGAGATAGATCAATGTTCGTCTTGCCCTTTTTTTGTCTTTGATTTTCTGTTTGTTCAACCGGCGCCTTCCTTTCTTATTAATATTTTCTATAATTTATTTTATATATAAAATAAAATGCGTAATGGTTGCGGGCTTTTCCGCCGTTTTTTCCATTCAAAAAAGGGCGGAAAAACCCCCAACCGGGCGTTTTTCTTTGATTCCTGCCCCGGAAACCGGGGCAGGAATATTTTTTCAGCTTTCGCTTTTTATCTGGATAAAATTATATCCTTAAGGGTTAGTTACATTTACTGTTACAGTACTTGTAGTTGCATTAAAACCTTCAGGTGCGGCAACAGTAATCTTACCTTCGGTTACTGTTGCAGGAGCAGCACCGGCACCAGTATCAACAGTTACGGTCTGGCCGTCAGTATAACCGGTAAGAGTAATTTCGATATTTTCACCTTTAAGTACTGCTGTTGCAGTGACACCGGTTTCGCCAGTTACACTAACATTTGTAATGTTAGTAGTGGTTTCCTCAGTATCATCATCGTCAGCCTGGTTGCCGGTGATATGAAGGTCAGCATATTCCATAGGAACAAGCTCTGCGGAAGAAGCAAACTGAAGGTTGAGAGAACCGGTCATGGAAGTGGAACCGGTTGCTGCAACGTCTTTGTTTTCAACTTCGTTACCGTCAAGATAAACAAGAACGGAAAGAGCATGTGCTTCGTTCTGGTTAAGAGCCATGATTGCATTATCGCTGCTTCTGACTTCGCCGGATGCGCTGTTTTCATAAAGGTAGAGATATGCTTTCCAGCCGTCGCCGGTAAGTTCAGCGGCTGCGGTATCAAGTTTTGCGGTTGCAACAACAGAGTTATCATCCGGGTTGAAGAAAACAATGCGGATTGCGTCCATAAGGCCTTTGACCTGGGTCTCGTTGAAGTCTGCTGTGGTTGCTTTGAAGATCATCGAAGAACCGTTGCCCATAGTATCCTCGTTGGTGTTTCCGTCATAAATGCGGTCAACGCCTTCCTGCTGGAGGAGAAGGTTGGAGCTGGATGCGTTGGTGCGGAAAGCAAGGTCGATAATATATCCGTAAATGTCGGAGATAGGCATGTTGTCGTTTGCGCCTGCGGAAGGAGCTTTTCCGCTTACTTCAACACCGATTGCAGAAAGATAACTCGGGTTGAGTCCGTTGGTTTTCATGGTTGCGGCAACATCTTCAACACCACTGTCGCTTCCTACAGGATAGTTGATTTTATCAATGACGATACTTGCATCATAGTTTCCGCACTGGTCTGCGATATCGGCATAAACGCCTGCACCGCTTCCGAGAACGAGATTGATACCGCCCTGGGAAAGAACGGACTGAACGAGCTTGTTGATGTCAGCTTTGACCTGATCCATGGTAAGTCCGTTAACGGTCATTGCTTCAGATTTGATAAGAGGAGTTACAGCTCCGCTGATATCTGCCCATGCAAGTTCAGTAGTACCACTTGCAATTTTTGCTTCAGCCGCTTCGAGAGCCTCTTCTGCTGTTCCTACCGCACTTACAATACCGTTGAACTGAGTAACAGCATTGTTGAAAGCATCGGGAAGAGTTACACCCTGACCTTCAAATTCGGTTATAATGCCTGCAAGAGTTGCGCCTTCTGCATTTACTTTACCTGCAACAGCGGAATATACAGCATCTTCTTTGCCGAGGGATGCAGCTTCAGCAAGGATATACTGCATATATGCTCTTTCGAGATAATCGATAACACCGTCTTTTGCGGTAGCGCCTTCTGCTGCATCTACGCCATCAAGGCTGTCGATCATAGCGCGAAGTGCGGTAACGTCGGCTGCATCAAATTTAGCATTAGGGTCGAGTGCATGTGCAATAGCAATATCTGCAAGAGCACTGCCGTTTGCATTGAGAGAACGGGATGCAAAGGTTTTTGCCTGAGAAGCAGCGGTGTTACCTGCGGCAACAGCGTTGCGGTAGGCAAGCTGTCTGGGGGTAAGGCCGGAAGCGGAACCGATTGCGCGAACACCGTTCTGTTCTGCGGCGTTAGGATAGAATGCCGGATTGCTACCTTCGGTATTAAACACACCGGTCTGGGTTCCGATCAGCTCACTGATGCGTCCGTCTGCACCGTAGGTGGGCACATCGAGAAAATATCCGGTGCTGATGTGGGTGGGGTTGAAATTACCTTCATCCATAATATCTGCATTAAGAGCGGAAGGATAAAGGGTGATGTCATTAAGACCGTAATAATCCACTGCACCTTCGGGAGCAAGGTCAACAAGGTTACCCCAGGTTTTGTTTCTTTCTACCAACTCTTTGTTACCATCGCTAACGGTGGTAGTGATGCTGTCGGCATCGTTACCATAGGGCAAAAGGGCCATTTCGAGGTTACCGTTAGCACCAACAGCGGTGTTGATACCGGTTACCTCAGGTGCGGTCGAGAGTGTGAACCATGCATAGGTGGAAGATACCATCATGATGGAGGACACGAGCAGCATTGCGATAGCAGCCATAAGTTTGGTCTTAATGTCCTGCTTACGCTTTGCTTGAGATTTTGTGATCATACATCTCATTCCTTTCAAAATATTTCGCGCTTTTTCTGTTCCCGCCGGAACTCTATGTGATCCATTCCTTTGCTTTTGTCGACTTAAAGCAAAAGTGGAAAGCATAAACAAATTTCTGTCATTCTGAGAAGCTTTGCGACAAAGAATCCGCCACCTTCCGTCATTCTGAGCGAAGTGAAGAATCCGTTTCCTTTATTCATCACGGATTGCCACGCCTTCTTCAAAGGCTCGCAATGACAGGGTTTTCGGCGTTACGCTCCTTCGCTGGGGGTTTCGCCGCCCTGCTCGCCGCCGGTTCCTTCGCCGGAACCTTCTTCACCTTCGTTTTCCTCGGTAAGAAGATTTATGGTAAAGTTCATACCTATCTTGGAACCGATAAGTTCGTTGGTGCATTCCGGGTCATCGCCCTCCAGCCAGATTACAATGGTATATTTATGTATTCCGTTGGGGTTTTCCGGGTCATAAGGCGCTGTCGGGTCGAAAGTGTTTATGTCAAAGGGGGCAACCCCGGTCATAAGGCCTTCGGCCACAAGGGTTTCGGAAACAAAGTTCTGGGGTTTGATCCTGTAAAGGTCAAAATACTGACCTTCCGCAACAACTTCGTACTGACCTTCCCGATCTTTCGCAAATTCATACATCGGGGGTTCGTTATAACCCATATCGGTGATGCCCTGCTCCGGAATGGCTTCGATCTCGCCGTCCGCGCCGGTTTTTGCGTAAAGCATCATTTCGTTGTCTTCAAAAATCATTACCCAAATTGCATCGGAAGTGAAACGCGAAAACGTTTCGCCGGTTTCGGGGTTTTCCATAGGAACTTCGCTTTCCTGGGTAATGTTGAGCGACCAATGATAATCCGCCGGGGCTTCGGTTGTGCTTTCGTAACGGCAGTAAAAAGTGTACGCAAGAAAAGCGTGGCTTGGGTATTTTCCTTCTCTGTCATTAACGTCCCTTGGAATATCCCTTATTGAAATACAGGGAACGCCTTCCGCGGGCGTTGCTACAAGCTGGGTCGTGGCGTTTTCAAAGGTTATGTTTTCGCTCAACGTAAAACCGGAATTGAAAAGCTCGTCCGAAAGGCTTATGGTAAAACGGTCGACTTCCTTTTCCTCATATTCCGTTACTGTTTGTGTAACGATTTCTTCAACGATCTTTTCAATGTATTCGGTTATATATTCCGTAAGGTACTCGATCACCGGGACGCTTACTGTTACTGCTGTTGTAAGCACCGCGGTTGTTGCAAGAACCTTAAGAACCGTGTTATCGCGGATAAGCCAAAGGAAGAACGGCCAGAAAAGACGGTTTCGGTCAAAATAAAGACCCATGTTCGTTGCCGTTACTTCAAAGTCTATCCGACGTTTAAGGCCCTGTTCCTTCATTTCCTTGCGGAGAAGTTTTCGGCCTTGTTTAATTGCGGAAACCTGTTCCCTTGTAAGAACTTCGCCGCTTCGCTTTCGTTTGAAAAATGGCCTCAGCTGGCTTCTGCCGACGGGATCGTCCGCCGCTATCATATAAGTTTCAAGCCGCCGGGTTTCTTTTTCCTTTTTCGGTTTGAATTTGTTTAAATCCATGAGATTACCTCTCTCTTACAAGAGAATCTCTTATAAGCTCATCTTCGTTTACCATAACGCCGGAAATGGTTCCGCTCATGCAGGAAACTCCGCAGGCTTCAAGCCAGCTTACGGTATCGTGGCTGTCCGCTTCGCCGCCTATCACGGTAAAACCTGCGCTGCGGAAAGCGTTGATGGCGTTGGCGGTTTCCTGCTGCATATAAATTTCAGGAGCGAAACGAATGTGGGTAACGCCCATTTCCTTAAGTTTTTCCAAAGGAAGTTTTTCGCCGTGTTTGGCAGGATCATAACCTTCGGGCATAAGTTTTATTCCGTTGCGGAGATAGCGTTCAACAAGAGTTGTTGTGTTCTTGTTTGCGTTTGCCATAAGTTCCGCGGGAATTGTGAGGATAAGTTTTTCTTTATTGATCGGCTGGTCTTTGAAAAGCTGGTTGAAATTCTGGAGCTGGCTGTTAAGCTGGTAGAAACTCGGAAGCATTCTCAAAACCACCCATTTAAGGTCAAGCTGGCAGTTTTCGATTCTTAAAACCGCATCTGCTGCTTCGTAAAGGAAATATTTCGAAATGTCCTCGACAAGTTTTTTTCTTATGAGCATTTCTTCAACTTCCGAAACGGTTTCGGTTTCGCCCGGGCGTCCGAGAACTCCGCCGAACCACGGAACAGCTTCATAGGCAACAACAGTTCCGGCCGTATCGCTTATCATCGGACGGTATTTAAGTCCCATAGGACGGTCCTTCTTCTTTTCAACAAGCGGAATTGTTTTCGGAAGAGCAGCGGTGTAATAAATATATTTGTTATAGATCGCTCTGCATTTTGAACGGGTTTCCTTAAGGACATCGATAAGAGCGGGGTTCCATGCGGTTCCGGACTGGTCGATAAGGATCTGCATCGCTTCTGCAAAAGGATCTTCGGATTTTGTTTCGGAAGCAAGCCTGTCAAGTTCTTTGGCAAGACCGACGATCTGGGCAATGGGGCTTATGGAAGTTGTGCTCTTCTGTGCCGGATATCCTTTTCCGTCCCAGCGTTCCATGTGCTGTTCGCAGCTTTCTCTTATCATAAGCCAGGGAATATTTTTTGTAGGCTGTTCGGAAAATTCGCTTTTCTTTCTGTCGCGGGAACGTCCGCTTTGTTCCTGAAGGCAGGATGCAAGAACGCGTCCGTCGGACGTATATTTTTTATATACAGCCTGTTCCTCTTCGGTAAAACTGTCGTTCCAGATCTGATATTCATGCGGAACAAGGGCTTTTCCTATCTGGTGATACATTCCGCATTTATAAGCAAGGTCTGCATATTTGCCCTTCATTCTTTCGGAAGCTTCTTTGCTTTCCTTTCCGAAATTTTTGTCGCAGGCCTGAACATAAATTGCCTGGGTATATGCAGCAACACGAACAGACTGCTGTCTTACAGCAGGCGCAAGACCATGGAAAGCTTCTTCCCATGTTTCATATTCTGTTCTTCTCCAAGTATTTTCCATTTCAGCCATATTTTTACAACCACCTTAATAGTCCTTAAGCCCGGAAACAGTTTTTTGTTCCGGGCCTTTTTCAGACGTTGTCATCTTCGTCAGTGTCAATAAAATCGTCGTCTTCCTCGTCTTCGATGTCATCATAATCATCGAAATCGTCATAATCATCAATATCGTCATCGATATCGTAATTTACAAGAGGAATGTTATCTTCCGTGTTTTTCTTCCTTACGATCATATAAGCAATAAAACCTATCATCGCCAGGTTCAGCACAAGGCTGAGAACAAAAAGTATCGGCCAGACTCTGTGCATCGCAATGTTGCAAAAATCATCGGAAGGCGGAACTTCAACTTCAACGGTATTGATTACCACTTCCGGTTCAACCGCAACTCCGCTTTGAGCAAATTCCTCCGCCAAAGCGTTAAGTTCTTCCGTCGCCTTATCAACAGATTGCTGGTTTCCGCTTATCAGAACTGTTCTTGCTTCTTCTGCGGCAGTATTGATTTTCGACCACAGATCATGCTGGATCGAATTTTCATCCATGATGTTATAAATAACTCCCAAAGCCTTTTCAAGCTCGGAATAATTCATTCTGACAAGTCCGGCAACGGCATCTTCAATTGCTTTGGTGGCTTCGGAAACCGTCTGCTGGTCCGTTTTTGCATTGATAAGTTTAAGTCCGTCTGCAACGGCTTCTTCAAGAGCATTCCAGGAATCCTTGCTGTATTCGCGTTTGTTAAGACCGTTTGCAAGGGCAATCTGCATTTCAAGTTCGGAAAAATCTATTGGAATTTCAACATTTTCTTCCTGAATTTCATCTTCCGTGACTTCGGCCATATTGAAGCCCTGTCCTTTTTTGGATTCTTCAGCAAAAACTTCCGGCGAAAACCCGACCAGAATAATTGCCGCCGCAAGCAATGCAAAAATATTTTTCTGTATGTTACGGGGTTTGTTCATCAATCTTTTTCCTCCATAATTTGTTTCTCTGAAACAAAAACTTTCCCGGCATTTTTCTTCATATATAATAAATATAACATATAAAATATTCCGATTCAATAAACGGAATATTCCATTCGCGCCTTAAAACCTACTTTTCGCACCCTTGAATCGGCTTTTAATTTATCAAAAAATTTAAAAATTTACCGTTCATTTTTTCGTCAGCAACACAAAACGCAGTCGGTTTGTACAATTTTTTTAAATCCAACAGTGCTTTTTGTTGCTTTTTGGGTACAAATATCCGATTCTAATGATACATTATCATTTTATACTATACATTTATATGTATTAAATGTCAACATTTTTTTCCAACATAAAACAAACAGCGCGGCCTCCTGAAAACCAAGATGTCGCGCTGTTTGTGTAAATATGGTGAAATTAACGATAGTTTTTTTCTGCTTTAGTCCATTTTTCGAACTCTTCTTCGGTTGCAAGAACTTTGTGGGTTCCTTCAATGGTGCGAAGCTCGCCGGCCATATAATCGATTCCGCTGGTGAAATAATCGTAATGCATGGAAGTACGTTTTCTTTCAATTGCGGGGTTCGGATGAGGAATGGCGGAGATAAGGCTTCTGGTATAAGGGTGAACCGGGTTTGCAAAAATTTCTTCGGTGGTACCGGTTTCAACCAGGTGTCCAAGGTGAAGAACGCCGATTCTGTCGGAGATGTATTTTACCATTGAAAGGTCATGTGCGATGAAAAGATATGCCGCACCGGTTTCTTTCTGGATATCACGCATAAGGTTTACTACCTGTGCCTGAATGGAAACGTCAAGAGCGGAAATACATTCATCAGCAATGATAAGCTTCGGGTTCATGATAAGAGCTCTTGCGATACCGACCCTCTGGCGCTGGCCGCCGGAGAACTGGTGAGGATAACGCTCGGCGTGTTCCGGAGCAAGCCCTACTTTTTCAAGGATGCGGGCAATTTTTGCGTCGCGGTCTGCTTTGTCGGTATAAAGATGGTGGATATCAAGTCCCTGGCCGATGATGTCTGCAACCTTCTGGCGGGGGTTAAGGCATGCCATGGGGTCCTGGAAGATCATCTGCATTTCGGTACGGAGTTTTTTCTCGTCCGCAACAGTCATTTTTCCGCTGATATCGGCTCCGTCGAAGATAATTTTACCTGCGGTGGGGTCATAAAGGCGGATTATGGAACGACCGATGGTGGTTTTACCGGAACCGGATTCACCAACAAGCCCGTAAGTTTCGCCGGGATAAATTTCAAACGAAACGTCATCAACGGCTTTTACGGTGAATTTTTTGCTGATAGGGAAATACTGTTTAAGGTTTTCTACTTTAAGAAGCGGAACTCTTTCTTCCATTTATTTCGCCTCCTTCAGCATACGGTCAATTCTTACGCGCAGTTCCTTCGGCATTTCGACTTTCGGAGCGTTGTCATCAAGAAGCCAGGTTGCTGCACAGTGGGTGTCGGAAACCCAGAACATGGGCGGCTCTTCGATTTCGTCGATTTTAAGTGCGAATTCATTACGCGGTGCAAAAGCGTCGCCTTTGATTTCGTGAAGAAGGTTGGGCGGGCTTCCGGGGATTGTATAGAGTCTTTCATCATGTGTTTCAAGGTCCGGAAGAGCGGAAAGAAGGCCCCAGGTATAGGGATGTCTCGGGTCATAATAAACCTCGTCAACTCTGCCTTTTTCAACAATTTTTCCGGCATACATGATGTTTACAAAATCCGCAACCTTTGCAACAACGCCAAGGTCATGGGTGATGTAAATTACGGAAATTCCGAGTTTCTGCTGAACTTCCTTGATAAGTTCAAGGATCTTTGCCTGGATGGTTACGTCAAGAGCGGTGGTAGGTTCATCGCAGATGAGAAGATCCGGATTGCAGGAAAGCGCGATTGCAATAACAACACGCTGGCGCATACCGCCGGAAAGCTGGTGAGGATAGTTCTTCATACGTTTTTCCGGATCGGTGATACCAACCATATCGAGAAGTTCAACGGCACGTTTCCATGCTTCCTTTTTCGGAGTTTTGAAATGCCAGATCATACCTTCCATAATCTGGTCGCCGATGGTCATGGTGGGGTTAAGGGAGGTCATAGGATCCTGGAATACCATTGCAATGCGCTTTCCGTTTATGGTCTGGCGCATCTGTTTTTTGGTGAGTTTCAGAAGGTCAATGGTTTCCTCCTCACCCTTATCGTTTTTGAAAGTGAAAAGAGCTTTGCCCGCTTCAACTTTTCCGTTTGTATCAAGAATACCGATTGCAGTTTTTACGGTTACGGATTTACCGGAACCGGATTCGCCTACTATTGCAACGGTTTCGCCGCGCCTTACCGCAAAATCAACGTTGCGGAGAGCGTGAACTTTTCCCGCGGTGGTAGCAAAGGAAACGGACAGACCTTCAACTTTAAGGATAAAATCGCCTTTTTCTTCCATAAATCTGTCCCTCCTTTACATATCTTTCTGCTTCGGGTCAAGAGCATCGCGAAGACCGTCCGCAACAAGGTTGAAACTGAGCATAAGGAATGCAAGAACAATAAGAGGCGACACGATCATGTAAGGATGGGTCGTGAAGTTCTTATAAGCATCGGAAATAAGAGTACCGAGAGATGCCATAGGCGCAGGGATACCAAGACCAACGAAAGCAAGGAATGCCTCGGTGAAAATTGCGTGGGGAATGGAGAACATTGTCTGGGTAATGATCTGACCGATAATGTTGGGCATGATCTCTTTGAAGATAATGCGGAGCGGACTTGCGCCAAGGGTCTTGGAAGCAAGAACAAACTCCTGCTCTTTAAGTTTGAGCATCTGAGCACGGGCAATTCGGCTCATGGGGATCCAACCGGTTATCATAAGAGCAACAATTATTGCACCAAGACCGGGGCTGAGTACCAGGATCATAAGGGTTACAATAACAAGGTTAGGAATGCTGTTAAGGATCTCTGCGCAGCGCTGCATTACTGCATCGAGTTTTCCGCCGAAATAACCGGAAATAAGTCCGTAGGAAAGACCGAAAAGAATGTCGATGACAACGGCAACAATTGCAATATAAAGGCTGATTCTGGTACCTTCCCAAACACGGGTGAAGATATCACGGCCGAGAGTATCGGAACCGAACCAATAATAAACATCGTCAAAACCGTTTTCTTCGTAATAATTCTTTTCAACGCCTCTGCCCATAAGATAAATGGTTTCGGAACCGTCAAAAATTCCAAGATCTTCAAGTCCGGGAATTCTCGGTGCAAGGTTCTGCTGCTCAATTATCTGGCTTTCGTAGGTATAGGGGGTCATTCCCGGTCCGAAAACAGCAAAGAAAATGATTATTGCAATCATGATAAGACCGAAAATTGCGCCCTTGTTGCGAACAAAGCGGATAAGAGCATCTTTCCAATAGTTCTGGGAAGCAAAGTTGCGGTCAACATGTTTGTGAACGTCGTTATGGGTAAGCTCAAAAGCGTCTGCCGGAAGTTTGGAATAATCAAAATTTTCAGCTTTCATGATTATCCTCCTTCGAAAGACGAATTCTCGGGTCGATGATACCGTAAAGGATATCAACAACAAGCATTATGCCGATATACATAAGGCTGTAAATGAAAGAAAGCGCAATGGTTACGTTATAGTCGTTCTGCTGGATGGAGCGGACCATAAGTTCACCGATACCGGGGATAGAGAAAATTTTCTCTATAACAAGAGAACCGGTCATGGTGTTAACGATCAGCGGACCGAGAACGGTGATAATCGGAATAAGCGCATTGCGAAGTGCATGGCGGATTATAAGTTTGGGTCCGCTTATGCCTTTGCTTTCCGCAAGAAGCATATAGTCGCTTCTGAGAACTTCAAGCATTTCCGTTCTTGTGAACCTTGCAATGTTTGCCATGGAGAACATGGAAAGCGCAATGGTAGGAAGAACAGAGGAGATGAAAGGTCTTGCGGATTCATAAAGGATCGGGAACCAGCCGAGTCTGGAACCGAACATGTAGGAAAGTGCCAGCGCAAAAACATAGGACGGAAGGGATACGCCCAGAACCGAGATGATTGTTGCGATGGTATCAAAAATTGTATTGTGTTTAAGCGCAGCAACAAGTCCAAGGAAAAGACCAATAGCGGCGCCAAGGAAAACTGCCTGTCCGCCAAGGCGGATAGAAGTCGGAACTCTGTTCTGCAAAAGGTCCGTAATCGGAACATTTGAGGCTATATTATAGGAAACGCCGAAATCGCCACGGATAATGTTGAAAAGATATTTAAAATAGCGAACAATTATGGGCTGGTCAAGGCCGTACTTCTGATAGAGAATCTCTATCTGTTCCTGGGAAAGTTTATCGTCGTTAAAAGGCGAACCGGGCATAAGCTCGAGCATAAGGAACAGGAGAAGAAGCAACACAAGAATAGCCACAATAGAGTACAGAACTCGCTTAAATATGTATTTCTTCACTGAGGATTACCCCTCCTTATATAAAAGCATACAGTGGCCCGCGGTTGAACGGGCCACTGTAAGGCCTTAAATAATCAAATTAATTATTACTTAATTAAAATCAGCCGACTTTAACATTCTTGAATACACGGTTAAGACCAACAGCGTGGAATTCGATGCCGGAGATATCGGATTTAACAAGAGATGCGTTTGCGTTCTGATATACAGGAAGGATTACGGATTCATCTGCGATGATCTGTTCTGCCTGTTTGATAAGATCCCAACGTGCTTCTGCGTCAAGAGCATATTCAACGGTTTTGATCTTGTTGAGGATTTCCATATATGCATCGGAATGCCATGCGCCGTAGTTATGAGTATAACCGTCGGTCCAGAGATCCATGTAGGTAAGCGGGTCAGCATAGTCAGGTCCCCATCTGCAAAGGCCGATGTCATAATCGTGTGCTTTCATGAGGTCAGAACGCTGTTTCTTCGGATAAGGCTGGAGGGTGATGGTAAGACCTTCAAGGTTTGTCTGGAGTTCCTGCTGAATGAATTCAGCTACGAGTTTGATGGATTCTTCATCGTCGAAGATAAGGGTAAGTTCGACAGAATCGGTGCCGAGTTCTGCAAGGCCTGCTGCCCAGAGAGCTTTTGCTTCTTCAACGTTATATACGTTATAGGTAAGGCCGGAGGATTCACGGTAATCTTTGCCGTCAGGACCGGTTGCAAGGCCTACAGGAACACAGAAGTCTGCAGGAATGGAGCCGTTTCTGAGGATGTTGTTGCAGATAGCGTCTTTATCGAAAGCCATACCGATTGCTTTACGGATATTTACGTTAGCCATTGCGCCGCCTTTGGATACGTTAGGAGACATGTACCAGAGGTAACCGGATTCGGTTGCAAGGAATTCTTTGTCTTCTTTAAGAAGGTCAGCAAGTTCGGAAGAAAGTACGCAAACGTCAAGCTCGCCTGCCTGATATGCGTTATATGCCTGCTGGGAGTCGAGGATTACTTTGTAGGTAAGACCTGCAAGTTCAACTGCGTCAGCATCATAATAAAGTTCGTTTTTAACCATTTTGAATTCGGTTGCTGCGGGGGTATATTCGGAAAGAGTGAATGTACCGTTGGAAAGATAATATTCCGGAGCGGAACCATAAAGATCGCCGCATTCTTCAACGAAAGCTCTGTTCATGGGATAGAATACCGGGAAGAACATAAGAGTATCGAAGAAAGCGCAGGGAACATCGAATTCAACTACAAGGGTTTTGTCGTCCTGAGCATAAACACCAAGTTCGGTTGCATCCATTTCGCCGGCATAAATTGCGGAAGCATTTTTGATACCTGCGGTTTCAAAGAGAGATGCATATTCTGCCGGAAGAGACATAGCTCTCTGCCATGCAAATACAAAGTCGTCTGCGGTTACTTCTGCGCCGTTGGACCATTTTGCATCACGGAGATGGAAAGTCCAGGTCATACCGTCTTCGGATTTTTCATAAGTTTCTGCCATGCCGGGGATTGCTGCACCGGAAGCATCACACTGGAAAAGGCCTTCGACCATTGTGCCGATTACTTCAAAGTCATCACCTGCGGAGGTAAGATGCGGGTCGATGGAGTCGATTGCTGCGGTGACGTGAACATTAAGGATTTTTCCGTCGCCATCGGCAGAACCTTTGCCGCAAGCTGCAAGGCTGAATACCATTACAAGTGCAAGGATCATAGCAAGGATTTTGTTAAGTTTCATTACATTTCACCTCATTCAGTTTGTTAATTTCACCGTCAATGAAATTCTTAGCAACCAAAGTTTCATTGTGATACCACGTATAATACACCCATTTTATTTAATTGTCAAGCAAAAAATGCAAAAAAATGAGAATTTTTTTGGCGTTTTTTGTCCTTGCGATAGATACACCTGTTTTTTTGCTGTGTATATTCACTTTACCATCGTAAATTTTTGAGTGCATTTTTAATATAATTTCACCTTTTTTACTTGATTTTTAGTGTTTTTTGCTTTTTAAATATTTCGCGCTTTTGTATACGAAAATACTGCATATTAATTCAATATTTTGCATAATTATTGAATATTACAAAATCGTTACAGCGTTTTAACCTGCAAAAGCGATTTTGCATGAAAAAATCTATTTTCCTGCAATTTTTGTGTGAAATGTTAAAAAAATACACCGTCTTTTATCAAAAAAGACGGTGTTAAGAATTTTTCAAGTCCTTTTTCTCCCAAAAAAGGTATCAAAGAAGCTCTTCAATTGTCATTTTTACCGCTTTTTCCTCAAGAGAAAAGTCGGTTTCGCGGTAATCTTCACCCAAAACACAATGCAAAACTTCTTTCATCATAAGCGGGTTGCGAACAAGCACCGGACCAAGGCACCAGGTTGCAAAAAGATTTTTATAGCGGCAGCCTTCGCCTTCGCCTACGGAACCTTTTCCTTCGTCCGCTTTAAGAACTTTAAAAAGTCTGTGTTCGTTGGGGGTATTGAATTTTACGCTTTCGCAGCGGTAATAAATTCCGAACATCTTCTCTTCCGGCGCAAATTCCGGAACGATTACGGCATCGGAAACATAAAGTCCGTCAAATTCTTCCGCTTCGCAATCGAAAAGACCGATTCCGCTATAAGTTTTTCCGTCAAGCATGGAAAAACTTTTTCCGAAAAGCATGTTGGAGCTTCCGGTTGCGACAAAAGTCTTTCCGGATTCGATATAATCCAATATATTATCCTTATATTTAATAAAATGTTCGCTGATTGCGGAAACGTTATGGGGTTTTCCGTGGGTCATGAAAACGATGTCGAAATCGGAAAGTTCGATCTCGTCACCGACGCCGAGAGTTTTTGTTTCGAATTCATATCCCATTTCGGAAAGGCGTTTTTCAAAAGCGGTGATGTTTTTTCCGTCGCCGTTGAGGTCAAGAGCCTCGCCGTAGAGGTTGAGTATTTTTATCTTTCTCATAATTTTCTCAGCTCCTCCAGGAATTTATCTTCGTTGGAAAAAACGGAGGAAGTCATAACGTAAATATTTCCTTCGGTTTTTTCAAGGCAGGAACGGATGTCCCCGTCATTATCGCAGATCTGAACTTTTTCCATATCGATATCGGCAAACTTAAGGCGGACTGCCATATCATAGCGGCGTTTTCCGACAATTATGATATGTTCAACGTCCCTGAGGTTTTCATAGGCGACGTCATACATAAAGAGAACATCCTTATGCTCGGTGTGGAACATATTGTTGGAAATCATGATAAGGGTGCGGGGGCCTTCCTTTTCGGAAACAAAATCCACGCTCTGGTCAACGGAAGCGGGGTTTTGTTTTGTAAGGATAAGCTGGCATTTTCTTCCGAGAACGGTGAGTTCTTCGTAACGTTTTGTTACGCCGATATCAAAACTTTCCGCAAAGGAAAGAACTTTTTCAAGTTCCATTCCGGCAGCGGTAACGCAGATTGCGGAAGCTGCAACGGTGTTGAACATAAAATAGGTCGCATCGAAACCGAGTTTGACGCGTTTTCCGTTGACTGCAAGAGAAGGTTTGGAAAAATCCATATCGGTTCCGACGAAATCCGCCTTCGGAGATTCAAATCCGCAGTTTTCGCAGCGGAAGGAACCGACGTGATTATAATGATAATAATCATAGGAAAGAGTATGCATACATTTGGGGCAGACCTTTGCGTCGTTGGTACCGCTGCGGCATTCCTTGGTGGAACGCTCGTTTTCGCCAAGGGCGAACCAGACCACCGGGTTTTCGTTTCCCCAGCTTACCTGTTGGGAAACGGGATCGTTTGCGTTGAGAAGAAGGGTAGTTCCGGGGGTGATTCCCATTTTGATTTTATCGAGAACGATTTCCGGGCAGCAGTTGCGGACTATCTGGTCGCGGAGAAGGTTTGTGATAAGAAGATAATCGGGTTTTATTTCCTTAACAAGGAAACGGAGCCAGCGTTCGTCAATTTCGAGAACGGAATAATCCGCCTTTACCCTTCCGCCGAAGGTGCAGTTGGTGAGAAGAGATGTTGTGATTCCGCCAAGCATATTGGAGCCGAAACTGTTGTTGATTACGGAAAAACCGTTTTTCCGGAGAATATGGGTGACCATATTGGAAGTGGTGGTTTTTCCGTTTGTTCCGGTGATGCAGATTATTTTTCCGTCGAATTTAAGGCGGTTAAGAACCTTGGGGCAGAAAATTCTTGCAATATCGCCGGGTTTTGCGGTGCCTTTTCCGATAAGGCGTCCGATGAAATAGAGCACTCTGCAAACGCAGATGGCAATGAATAATCTCATGGATAAACTTCCTTTTATTATATTGCCTCCCTTGCTTAAAGGGAGGGGGACCGTTGCGGTACGCACGGTGGAGGGATTCTTTTTCTTCCAACGGTTTTTTTAGATGAATCCCCCCGTCTTTTTTGATTTTCATCAAAAAAGCCACCCCCCTTTGACAAGGGGGGCTTTTAAAAAAAATCAAAGGTTGATAAGTTTCTTTTCGCTCTTGGTGATAACGTCGCAGCCGTCTTCGGTTACCATAACGATATCCTCGATACGAACGCCGAACTGGCCGTCAAGATAGATTCCGGGTTCAACGGACATAACTATTCCGGCTTCGGTAAGATCGGAGCAAAGAGGGGAGAATCTGGGGTTTTCGTGGATTTCAAGACCAAGGCTGTGGCCGAGACCGTGGCCGAATCTGCCTTCGTAACCTGCACCGTAGATCATATCTCTTGCGACAGCATCAATGGAGTTGCAGGGAACACCTGCTTTTACTGCATCGATTGCGGCAAGCTGTGCGTTAAGAACAAGGTTATAAACTTTTTCCTGTTCTTCGGAAATTTTGCCGACTGCAACGGTTCTGGTCATATCGGAGCAATAGCCGTTATGTGCTGCGCCGAAGTCCATGGTTACAAAGTCGCCTTCTTTGATTACGTTCATGCTGGGAACAGCATGGGGCATGGAACCATTTGCGCCTGCTGCAAGAATGGTTTCGAAAGCAAGGCCGGTTGCGCCGTTTCTGAGCATGAAATAATCGAGTTCAAGCTGAAGGTCTTTTTCGCAAAGGCCGGGTTTGATGATTTCGAGCATATGAAGAAAGGCCTTGTCGGTAATTGCCTGGGCTGCGCGGATCTCCTTCATCTCGTCTTCGGATTTGATTCTTCTCTGGTGAAGAATGATCTCATTGAGTCTGGGATCATCAAGAAGAGTTGCGGTAAGAACTTTGCGAAGGCTGAAAAGGCTTTCGACGGTCATATAGCCGGATTCGATTCCGACAGTTTTTACTTTAAGCTCTTCAAAAAGCTCGTTGAGCTGTTTTGCCATATCGGTCATAAGAACAACTTCGGCATCGGTTACTTTTTTGGTGCCTGCTTCGATATAGCGGCTGTCGAGAAGAAGAACAGCTTTTTCTCTGGTTACAAGAAGAGCGCCCGCGCTGGAAACAAAACCGGTGTAATACTGGCGGTTTACTCCGGAAGTGATAAGCGCTGCATCAATATCTTCGGGAAGCATCTGAGAAAGTCTTTTGATTCTGTCCATTATTATTTCCTCCACTTCGTTATCTTATGAATTTTTCGATTTTACGTTTTACTTTTATAAAAAAATCGGTTTCCGGACCAAGGGGTTCCGTCAGGAAAACCTTTGAACCGAAAATTTTCCCGCCGAGAACATCGGTGAAAAGCTGGTCGCCGATCACTGCCGTTTCTTTCGGCGAAATCCCGAAATTTTCTGCTGCTTTTTTAAAACCTTTCGGAAGGGGTTTTGCGCTTTCGTAAACAAAAGGCAAACCCAAATTTTCCGCAAAAGGCTTTATGCGTCTTTCACTGTTATTTGAAATTATAACAAGTTCAAAGCCGCTTTTTTTGATTTCCGAAATCCATTCCGGAACACCGGGAAAAGGTGTTTGGGAACCATGGAACGAAAGGGTATTGTCCGCATCGAGCAAAAGAAGTTTTGCTCCGGCTTTTTTAAGATCTTCTGCTTTGATATCCGTTATCTTATCAAAACGGTAATCCGGTTTTAATAAAGACAAAACCGCGGCCTCCCCCTTTCTTTCCGGATTTTCCGAAAAAACAAGAAAGCGGACAGCAAAAAGCCGTCCGCCATCCTCTTTTTCTGTTAGAAATCAATACTTTCTCTTACGAGCTGCTTCGGATTTCTTTTTACGTCTTACCGAAGGCTTCTCATAGCACTCATGCTTTCTGACTTCTGCAAGAACGCCGGAGCGAGCGCAGGAACGTTTAAAACGTCTGAGAGCGCTGTCAAGAGATTCATTTTCTTTTACATGAATTTCTGCCATAATCTGTTTCCCTCCTTCGCCATTGGGCTGGAGCTAAGAACAATTTCTGTTCTTCGTACATAAATGTAACAGTCTTATTATATACTTGAAGACCGCAAGTGTCAAGTATAATTTTGCTACTATTTTTATTAATTTTATATTAACATTTTTATACCTTATTATAATAAAAACGTGGTTTTTCCGGGTTTTTATTCAAAAAAGCGCTTGTTTGAAACACCCGGAATCGTTGACCTGTATTTTAATAATCATTAAGATCGATGGTGTTGATAAGGTCGATAAGTTCCTCAATTCCTCTTCCGGTAAGGGAACTTGTTATGACGATATGCCTTGCGCCTGCGTTATGAAGGAAAAGTTCCGCCTGTTCGGTGGAAACATCTTCGCTGTCGGCCTTTGTTACTATTCCGATAACCGGTTTGGCAAAACTCATTGAAAACATCTGGGGAAGACGGCAGATATCGTTTCCGCAGTCATGGCAGAAACACACGATATCCGCATCGTAAGCAGGGGTAATTGCCGCTCCGCGGCTGAAAAACGGAGTATCCGTATATTCGCCGGGGGTATCGATAGCGTCGGACCAGGCTTCGATAGACTGGGTTTTGTGGTAAGTCATATCAAGGTTGTGAAGGCGGCGGATAAGGGTCGTTTTTCCGCAGCGGGAACGTCCCACAAGGATTATCTTGCGGGATTCTATCTTTTTGGTAAGACCGAGGGAGCGGTGATATTCCTCTCTGTCTTCCGGGTTAACAAGGGCAGCGTTTACGGAATCTTTTTCGGACAAACAAAACACCTCCGAAAGCAGGATTTACAGCTATATTCTATCCGTTTTCCTAAATCTTTTCAATAGTTTTTATAAAAAGGCTTTACCGAAAAAGAGTTTTGTGTGATAATGATTACATAAATTTTTCGGAGTTGATTTTTTTGAAAGTTCTTTTTGAGGATAAATTTATCATAATCGTTGAAAAGCCGGCAAGCGTTCTTTCCGAACCGGACGGAAAAGGTGAAGATATTGTAACAATGGCTTCCGCTCACGTTTGCAAACCGTGTTTTCTTGTTCATCGGCTTGACCGGAACACCGGCGGCGCAATGGTTCTTTCAAAAATGCAGAAAGCCACCGGAAAACTTTCCGAAGCAATTCAGAAAAGGGAATTCGAAAAAGAATATATCGCCGTTGTAAAAGGCGTCCCGGAAGAACCGGAAGGCGTTTACAAGGACCTTCTTTTCAAAGATTCCCAAAAGAACAAAACCTTCGTCGTAAAACGGGAACGCAAAGGAGTTAAGGAAGCAAGCCTTGAATACAAAGTTTTGAGCACCGCCGAACACCCGGAACACGGAAAAATTTCTCTCGTGCTCATAAAGCTCCATACCGGAAGAACCCACCAGATCCGCGTTCAGTTTGCAAGCAGAAAAATGCCCCTTCTCGGCGACGGAAAATACGGAAGCCGCGACAACCACTGCGAAACTGCCCTTTGGAGTCGCAGGCTTGCTTTCAAGCACCCAATAACCGGCGAAAACATCGAAGCAGTTTCTATGCCGCCGGAAGAATATCCATGGAATTTGTTTGATATTGATTCTTTGTTATAAAAAATGAGCACCGTTTTTATTGCGGTGCTCATTTTGTTTTTTATTGAATTAAAAATCCGAAGGAAAAGCTTGCGGCATTAAGTAACAAAGAGGCAAAAAATGCCTTTTTAAAGGCGAAATCGCCCATTTTATAATAAAGAACCCATTCCATAATCACCGCCGCAACTTCCAGAAAAGCGGTTGCGATATAATAATAAGGAATCGCCGGCAGAGGAACAAAACTTCCCCAAAAAATCAGCGCAAGGTTGACGACAGGATTCGTGAGCATATTGACGAGCACGCTGTGATAAAGCGTTTCGCTTTTTCTCACAAAAACAAGCACCAGTACGCCCTCTATGAGCACCGTAAGCAGAAGATTCCTTACAATAATAAAAAACGGGTTCATTTCTTTTTGTTTTTCTTCTTATATTTTCCGCTGCGCTTTCCGTTGGGAACGTCTTCGGTTTCCTTCGGCTTTTCGCCTTTCATATAGGAATTTACTTTTTGTTTTGTTTCGCGTTTAAGTTTTTCGCGTTCTCTTCTCTGGCGGTTTGTTTCCTTAACGTCCTCTTTTGTGGGATGTTTTTTTCTGTTCCTTGCTCTGAGTCCGAAGAAAACAAAGCTTATCAGGGAAACGGAAATAAGAGATGTCAGTATAAAAACTCCGATGGTTTCTATTCCCATAATTTTTTCTCCTTATTTGCGGGATTTTTTTATAATAAATATTATAGCGCAAACGGCGATAATTGCAAGAGCCGCGGTGGCAAAAACCATTGACCAAAAGCCGCTTTCGGAACCGATTATCAAAAAATCCCTGCTGTTTTCCGCTTTAGGAAGATACATTTCTTTCATTTTTTCTTTTTTACCGCCTTTATTATCAGAACGACCGCGACGATTGCAACCGCGGCAACGAGAAGGAACGGAACAACCATCGAAAACATTCCCCAGGCAATTTCCAAAGGGCTTGGGGCAATTAAATCGAGAAATATTTTCATTTTTTATTCTCCCTCTTTTTTATAACTTTTCGGATAAGTTTATATGCGCCCCAGACGATTCCGCCAACAAAAGCAGAAACTGCCGCAACAAATTTCGCCCAAAGGCTCGGTTCAACCGGCGGAATCGGCGCAAGATCCATTAAAACTGTCAAAAGTTCCATTTTTATTCACCTTTATTATTGTTTTTGCGGATCGCAAACTGAATAAGCTTCACCGCGCCGAAAACAATTCCGGCAACGACCAGAGCAATAAGAAGAAAGGTTCCGCCGATTACAGCATACATCGGACCAACGG
Organism: Oscillospiraceae bacterium; assembly: GCA_018110905.1. Taxonomy (GTDB): domain Bacteria; phylum Bacillota; class Clostridia; order Oscillospirales; family Ruminococcaceae; genus UMGS1668. The sequence continues at coordinate 23,235 of JAGBAZ010000002.1, read as the reverse complement.
CAACGTCAAGAAGATACATAAATTACACCTCCGCAATTGATTTTTTATTTTCAGCGGAAAAATAAATGCAGACCGCGGAAACAAGAACCGCAGGAACAAGCAAAAATGTTTTTCCGCTTATTACGGCAAAAAAGCTTGGAACCGCTCCGAGAAGAAGCGCCGCAGTTGTTAAGCCAAAGGCAAGTCCTGGATTTTTCGGAAGGCGCTGGGCAACGATTCCGAGAGTTATGGGCATTGTCATATTGAAAAGGATAATTCCGATCACGGAAATTATCATATTTCCGCTTCCGAAAACGAGAAGCGGAAGGGAAGCCAAAAGAGTTATCATTCCGGTACGCTTTGCTCCGAAAAGATCCGCCGCAAAGCCGCCGATAAATTTTCCTAAGAAAGCCGCAAAACCTGAAACAAGACCGAGTTTCATGGTGGTTTTCCATTCCATCGGAATCGTCGTTCCGCCAAAGGAACGTATCATTACCGAAACAAGCGCAAGCCCGAGGACTATCCAGATTCCGGCTTTTTCATTGGCGGCACCGGAAATTTCCGCTTCACCCCCCGCCGGATATTTTAAGTGGGCGATAAGACATATGGCCGCGCAGAATATCATAAGCGGAACAATAAAGTCAAGGCCGCCGGTAAACCTTGAGCAGTTATAAATTCCAAGGGCAACGCCGAGCGCCCCGGATGAAACAAAAATTCCGCTCCGGCGGAGCTTTCCGCCGGAATGAACAAGGCTTTCGATTCCTCCGCCAACATGGAAAAACGCGTTTCCGACGCCGACAAAAAGCACCGATGTCCAGAGATTAAAGGCATATTCCGGATAAGCCTCCGGGATAAACGCTCCGCAAAGCGCACCGATAAGAACAAGAACACAGCCAACGGCACTTGCGGGAAATTTTCTGTGTTCATCGCAAAAAGCGCCGATTATCATCTGAAGTCCGAAGGCGAGAAAATTATATGTAATAACAAAAAGGGCGTAATTTTGCGTTCCGCCAAGGATAATTTCCTTTTGTCCCCAGGGATCGAGAACTGTCAGAAGGCAGACATAATCCACCGCAAAATGGGAAAAGGTATATGCGGCAAGAGGAAAAATTTTCATCGGAAAAACCTCCTTTTATATAAAGACGCAGAATTTTTTATGTAACCCCATTTCTTTTGTAAAAACAAAAGAAACCGAGCAAAGCTTGCGAAGCGCGCCCAGTGGGCGAAACAGCGAGCAAGGTTTGGCGCCGCGGTCAAAATATTCAAGGCGTTATGCCGCAGAATATTTTGGGCACCGCAAGAGTAGGCACCTGAAAGAAAAGTTTCAAACCCCTACCCGCTTGCTCCCGCAAGCGACTCCCCCTTTGCAAAAGGGGGAATAATCTCCCCACCGGAAGATTATTGCTTCCTAATCTCAACCGCCATCGTTCAGGCCGACGGCGGATTTTTAATAAAATTTTCCGCGCGGTTGTTTTGTTTCGGCAAAAATTTTCCTTCCATATATAAAGACGCAAAATTTTTGGAAATGTTTTGCGAAAGCTGAATTTTTTGCTTTGATGAAATACCTGTGGGGGCGGATATTATCCGCCCGCTTTTAATGGAATGGGATTGCAATCCCTCATCCGATTTTTTATCAGAACATAAATTCCAAGAGCAAGGAAGAAAAGCGAGAAAACGATCCACCATATAACTTCTGAACTCCAAAAATATCGCCAATACATTTCGGCGGTAGGCTCAATTCTCGGCCCGGCGTTGCCCATATTGATTCTTCTTGGATAATCAAAAAACGCATTCATGGCAAAACTAATTCCCCAATAAATCCCGTAGACGCAGCCAAATGCTTTTCCATGGTCAAGAAGATAACTTCCAATTGCAAAGGGAAGAACGTACAGAAAAAGAAAAAACCAGATTTCCGGAACACCCAAAATCATAAGAAAAATTACCAAAGCAGCAAAAATCGCCGGAACGGAATAGAACAATATTTTTTCAAATCTGTTTTTCATTTCCGGTTCTCCTTTTTTTCGCTATGTTTTTTACCAGAACATAAACGCCGCAAAAAGCAAAGAAAAGAACGATATAAATCCCCCAGGCGATTTCCGTATTCCAGATATACCATTGGGAATTTTCCCAGGTGGGTTCGATGCGCGGTCCGGCGTTGCCCATATTCATTCTGTGAGGAAGTTCTTCGATTCCCCAAAGCATAACACGGATTCCGACTAAGATTCCCGGAATTCCGCCCCAGATTTTGCCTTTGTTAAGCAGAAAACCGCCAAGGCAAAGCATAAGAATCAGAATGAACCATTCAAAACCGAAAATACCGCTGAACCAAAACCAGCAAAAGGCAATTCCCGCAAGAATTGCAGGGAGATAAAAAATCTTTTTCATATCCCATTCTCCTTTCCGGTTATAAATGAATCCCCCAGTCACGCTTTTGTTCTTAATGGCGTGACAGCCCCCTTTAACAAGGGGGCCTTTTTTAAAAATTATATCCTTTTTCTATGGCAAAGTAAACGGGTTTTGTGGTAAGATAATCTTAATGTTTTATTAAGATTATCTTGTGAAGGGAGGTTTTTCGTAATGTACCGCTCGCTCAATGACGAAATGCGCGAAAAATTCGGCGAAAAAGTTTATAAACTTGCGCTGGAAGGCGGTTTTTCCTGCCCGAACCGGGACGGAAAGCTTGGAACAAAAGGCTGTATTTTCTGCCTTGGCGGTTCCGGAGATTTTGCCGAAAAACCTTCCGGAAGCGTTTTTGAACAGATTGAAAAGGCGAAGGCAAGGATTTCAAAGAAAAACCCTTCCGGAAAATATATCGCCTATTTTCAAAGTTACACCAACACCTACGGACCCATTGAAAAACTTGAAAAACTTTTTTCCGAAGCCATAAGCCACCCGGATATCGTTGCGCTTTCCATCGGAACAAGGCCGGACTGCCTTCCGGAGGAAACGGTTGAACTGCTCGCAAAACTCAATAAAATAAAGCCGGTCTGGGTGGAATTGGGTCTTCAGACTATCCACCAAAAAACCGCGGAATATATCCGCAGAGGTTATGAACTTCCGGTTTTTGATTCGGCGGTGGAGCGTCTTAAAAAAGCCGGGATTTACGTTATCGTTCATATGATAATCGGGCTTCCGGGCGAAACCCCGGAAATGATTTTTGAAACGGCGGAATATATCGGAAAAAGCGGAGCAGACGGAATCAAGCTCCAGCTTCTCCACGTTCTTTCCGGAACCGACCTTGAAAAAGACTATCTCGCCGGAAAATTCAGCACTCTTGAGCTTGATGAATATATAGAAATTCTTGAAGAATGCGTACGCAGGATTCCGAAAACAATGACGATTCACCGCCTTACCGGTGACGGAAACAAAAAATTTCTTGTTGCGCCCCTTTGGTCCGCGGACAAAAAGCGCGTGCTCAATGCGATAAATTTTGCTTTCGAAAAAGACAAAATCGAACAGGGGGAAGGTTTATGAAATATGAAAACGTTGTTTCCGGAAAATTTATAAGCCGCCCGAACCGTTTTATTGCCCATATTGAAATTGACGGAAGCGAAGAAATCTGTCACGTTATGAACACCGGAAGAATGAAGGAACTTCTTCTCCCGGGTGCGGAAGTTTTTCTTTACAGGGCAAAAAATCCGGAGAGGAAAACAAAATTCGACCTCATCGGTGTTCGCAGAACCGACGGAGAAATTATAAACATAGATTCGATCGCACCGAACAAGGTTGCGGGAGAATATATCAAAACGCTTTTTCCGGAAGCAAAAATCATAAAACCGGAAACTTTTTTTGAAAAAAGCCGCTTCGATTTTTACATAGAGGATAATTCTGATAAAATATTCCTGGAAGTAAAAGGAGTTACGCTCAATATTGACGGCGAAGCGCGTTTTCCCGATGCTCCAACGGAACGCGGCGCAAAGCATCTTTATGAACTTATCGAGGCAAAACACAAAGGCTTCCGCGCCTGCGTTCTTTTCGTTATTGCCATGAAAGGCTGCCGCTCCTTTGCGGCAAATACCGCCACCGACCCAAAATTTGCAAAAGCTCTTTACGAAGCGGCGGAAAACGGCGTTGAGATTTTTGCGGTTGACTGCAAAGTTTGCGATAATGAAATTGTTGCCGATAAAGCCATTCCGGTTCGTTTTTCGGAATAAAATTCTTGCATTTGGGATAAATTAGTGTATAATAGAAAGGTAATATGCCGGTGTGATGGAATTGGCAGACGTGACGGACTCAAAATCCGTTGGGCTAATCACCCGTGCGGGTTCGACCCCCGCCACCGGCACCAAAATCGCCACTCAAAGGTGGATAAATAAAAACGGGTAGTTAAGCCAAAACTTAACTACCCGTTTTTTACTGCCAAATAGGTTTTTTATTCGTTCTGAGATAAAAAATGATCTATCAAAACAGAAATCGTCTTTCTGTCCTTTTCCGAAAGTTTTGAAATTTTAAGACAAAGATTCCGGCGGTCATTGTCGTTTTGTTTTCCTGTAAGGATATAATCCGCACTTACATTAAGCACCTTGCTTAACTTAACAAGGTTATCTATTTTTATTGCTTTGTTTCCTCTCTCCATGTTGGAAATCATTTGGATAGAAACATTCATTTTTTCCGAAAGCTGTTCCTGGGTATAGCCCAAACCTTTTCTGCAAAACTGAATTCTTTTGCCGATTTCATGTAAATCCAATTCTGTCATTTTCAGCACCGCCAACTTAATTCTTGGGTATATTATATGTATTTACAGGTTAAATTATAAGCATCTAAAGATTGACTTTATTAAACTGTAGTACTATAATATAATTCAGAAAAAGGTTCTATTTGTGCGATTTTTTAAGTTTATAAATTTTACAATCATCATATTATTCCTTTTAAAGAAAAACGCCTATTTGCTTTTCGGCAAAAAGGCGTTTTTCTTTTTTAATTATTATTCGCTGATTTTGTCGCACCGAACAGCTATCCGGCTTTCGCCGGTATAAGTGCAGGTGAAAATCGTAAGATCAAAATCTCCGGAAGTCATCTCTTCAACCGCATTTTCCGGAAGTACTTCTGCAGAAACAACTTCGTAACGGGTTGTTTCGCCTTCCATATTGGTAAAAGTTACCGCATCCCCGCTTACGAGCTGCGAAAGTTTTCCGAAATGTTTCTTATAGTTATGCGCCATTACCACAAAATCATCCGTATAAACCGAACCGGAATATCTGCAGGGCGCAATTTTAAGCTTTTCATAATCCCAATCTTCCATAACCGGAAGTTCAATTTCAAGAGCCGGAATCCCGATAAAACCAATATAATTCTGTCCGTCTATTCCGACCGAAATCATCTTTTTTCCCTCCGGGGGAACAGCTTCCGGTTTCCGGGGATTTTCCTGTTCGATTTTAATTGCTTCAACAATCTGCGGCATAAGATTTTCGGAAGCCTTTGCGGCATCTTCCTGGATTTTTTCGTTATGAAAAAAAAGCCCTAATGCCGCCAGAAGAAGCAAAAAACCCGCCGCAATAAAAATTGCGCTTAATCTTATTTTCATTTTATTTTCCTTTCGGCACGGCGAAGAATTATTCCTGTGCAAATAAGGATTATTCCCAAAACAGCCATTACCGGAACAGGCCAGTTTGTAAGTCCGGTATCCGGAAGTTTATCGTCCGGTTTGTCGGGTTCTTCCGGCGGTTCTTCCGGTTCGTGCGGTTTAGGTTCAAGTTCCACTTTTGGCGATGCATCCACGTCATAAACGTAATATTCACCGTCATAAGCCGGAACGGAAACCAAAAAAGGATTTATTTTGCTGAACCCAAAGGAAGCCGTTTTCTGAACAACAAGATAAAGACCGATTTCAAGATTTTCAAATTTTACTTTTCCATCGGAACCAACTCTTTTTGTGATTCCTTCAAGGTCTTTTTCTTTTACGATTTTCTCAAGTTCTTTCGGAAGTTCGGAAGAGGAAAGTTCTGTGATCGGAATTTCACATTCTTCAAAATCTTCTGTAAAACGGAATAAAAAATCTCCGTCGTCTTCGGCAACATAACCAACCTTATGGATGGTAAGACTTCCGCCGTGAACAGGTTTTCCGTCATAGGAAAGGTTGATCGTAATCGAACCGGCACGGTCATAATCCGGTACATCATGCGCGAAAGCGCAAAGCGAAGAGGCAAAAATCATCAGAACTGCAATAATCAAAGCTGCAATGCGTTTTATCAAGCCAAAACCTCCCATCTAAAAATTTGAGATCGATTTATCTTTTACGTTTTTCACCATCGAAAACAAGAAGCATACAAATGGTCACAACAAGTATCGGAACAAAGACAAAAGGAACAACAATGAATTTTTCAATAACCATTGCGTCGGAAATTACCCTTACTTCCTGGGCTTCTTCAATGTTGTCGGTTCTGTGTCCTCTTACAAGAAGTCTGTGCGTATTAACGCCGTAAGGGGTACAGGTGACAAGGGTGCAATAATCTTTTCCTTCCTCTATCAAAAGGTCTGCGGTTTCTTCCGGATAAACGATTCTTATCTGGTCAACTTCATAGGTAAGGATCTCATCAAGAACGTTAAGCGTGAAATAATCCCCGACCTTTACTTTATCAAGATCGCTGAAAAGTTTTGCCGAAGGAAGGCCCCTGTGTCCGGAAAGGACGCAATGGGTGCTTTCGCCGCCAACTGGAAGACTGGTCCAGTCAAGATGGCCCACCGCAACCTGAAGGACCGATTCTTCGGTTCCGTGATAAAAAGGAAGCATAACATCTATACACGGAATGTTTACATAACCCATAATTCCGTTTCCGCTGAAGCCAAGGGCTTTGTTATATTCCGTCTTTTCTTCATCGGAAAGGAAAAACTGGTTGCTGCGTTCCGCGACTTTTTTGTTATAATCCCTTGCCTGCTGCCAGATCTCTTTATATTTATCGTCATCTATAACAGCTATCTGCTGGATATAATCCGTTACGGCGTGGGAAGAAACCCTTTCATTCCACCAATCGCTTATGGCCGGGTACAGGAGCAAGGACAAACCTATAACCATTATAAAAATAAGCACAACTGTTGATGATATGCCTTTTTTCTTTTTCATAGGGCTCTCCTTACTGCTGTTTTTTTGGCGGGGGAGAGAGGATTTCTCTCCCCCTTTTATGAATTATACTGGATTCAAAATATTATTGGAATAAAATCATTAGCTCATGCGTTTTTTTGTTACAAGGAAAATAAGGGATCCTGCAACAAGAATTCCGCCGACGATATAGAAAATGGTGGTACCGATGCCGCCGGTGGAAGGAAGGGTGGAACCTGCAACGTTGATAACTTCAGCATAGAGGGTATTGTCGCCGAGAACAGCGATAAGGTTGCGGTCTTCGCCGGAAATGCTGAACTTTTTGGTGTTGGCGTCAAATTCAACGGTAAAATCGATGGGGTTGATGGTATTGAATCCTGCGGGCGTTACAGTTTCGGTAAGTACGTAATCGCCGGCTGCAAGACCGGTAAAGGTTACGTAACCGTCTTCACCGACAAATGCTTTTACATCAACTGCTTCGGTTTTGGTGACGATTTCCTTAACTTCTTTGATTACATGAGTGGGATCAAGGTTTTTATAAGCATGGCTTGTGTCTTCATCAACATCATCGGTTGCGGGATCGTCAAAGATAGGTGCATCCGGGGTAAAAGTTCCGTCGTTAAGTTCCCAATAGATGGGAGTTTCGCTTCCGGCTGCAGGAGCAAAGGTCTGTTTTGTTACGATAATTGTTTTTACCGCTTCACCGGTAAGAGTGAACTCTGCGCCTTTAAGAGGATTGCCCTGACCGTCTTTTTTAAGGATTCTGAGTTTGGTTACATAGGTTTCAACTTCGTCTTCGGGGGTTATACCGACAGGATCGGGAGGAGTGGGTTTGTCAGGGGTGGGGAAGGTAGGTTCGTCTTCGGTGTTGGGGTTGTTATCATATTCAAGACGAACTTTGTTGGGGTTGCCCGCAACAGCGATAAGAGCATCTTCATTAAGGGTTGCGGAATAAGTAAGGATAACTTTGGAATTGTGGTTGATATCATCAACAACGGAGGATTCGTTATATACGCGCTCAAGAGCAAGGATATCCTTAATTCCCACATAAATTGCGGTGCCGCCTTTATAAGGATCGGTATCTTCGCTGGCCACATAAGGAAGAACTTCGATATAGAAATATTGGGTTACATCTTTACCGTCGATGGTGACTTTAATGCTGTCCTCGTTATAATCAAGGCCTTTGGAAAGGGTATCTCTGAATGCATAGTAATAAGTTACGTATGTATCAATGGAAGAGGGGATTGTACCGATGATTTCATAGTTTACAACTTCGCCGACGCCTGCTTCGTTAACGTCAACTCTGTTTTCACCTTCAACGATCTTCTTTTCAACCTTGGGGAAATCGCCTTTATGAACAACAGTGATATCACGGACAACTTCAAGGATATAACGGCTGTAAGTGGTTTCGGGTTCATTCGGAATGGTTTTGTTGATTACGATATAGTAACCGTCTTCAAGTCCGGAAATGGTATAAACCCCCGCTCCCTGTACAGACAAATCTTTCTCGATGTTCTCTACGACATATTTTGCTGCGATATCGGCAAATGCCATTGCTGCGGGGTCATCAATGTTTTTGCTGGTAAGAGCTGCAAGTGTTGTCGCAACATCTGCAGCGCTGTTGCATGCGGCATATGCGGCAACATTTGCTTTAAGGTCAGCAAGGAATGCTGCGCCGTCAATGCCGCTTCCCCATGCGACGTTGGAAAGAACGCCCTCTTTGGTAAGGTCGCCGTCAAAAATCTGGTATGCCTGGTAAACATATCCGTCATAAGGATTTTCAATTGTAATGGTATGAGCATGAGGTCCGTCTTCCGCAAATGCGTTTACAGAAAGGCTGAAAACCATAACAAGGCAAAGAAGAATGGCTAAAAGCTTTTTCATTGTAAATTTTCCCTTCTTTCCAAAAATTTTAAAATAAATTATTTATTATCCGAATACATTCCCCGGCGCAAATTAGATTTGTCAGGAAAACGAGGCCACTTTTAATCGCGTGCTCCCTTTCCGCGTTTGCGCCTTCGACTGTATCCGTACATTATGGCACTTGCCGTAAGAAGCATCGCACCGGATGTATAAATTAAGTCTGTTCCGCTTCCTCCGGTGGAAGGAAGGATATATTGAATTTCGTTGACAACTGTTCCTTCCCAGGGAACATCGCTTCCGTCTTTTGCCGTAATTGTAACGGTCGTTGTATCATAGGCAACCGTTACGCGGTAAATATTTTCGCTTGGTTTATATCCGTCCGGAGCAACTGTTTCGGTAAGAAGATAGCTGTGTCCGGAAGGTATTCCCTCAAATTTTATGGTGCTGCTTCCGTTGGAATCCGCATTCTTTTCGGGAATTGAAACATGCCCTTTTCCATCACCGCGGCAGAATCCGCAGTTTTCGGTATCATGGGTAAGCTTGAAGCTTGCTCCTTTAAGAAGTTCGCCGCTGTTGTTGGTTTTTGTGAACTCAAGTTCCGCAAGGTAACCTTCAACTGCGGGAATCGGGAATTCAACGGTTCTTCTTTCGGAAATTGTAACGTTGTTTCCTGTCTGTTCGATAACGCGGTAAGTAAGGGACGTTATGTCATTGGTATAATAAGTCTGCCGTTCAGCAAACCCGTCCATTTCGTTTTGCAGACGCACACGATATTTAAGAGCACATCTGTAATTTGTTATGTTTCCGGCATTAACACTTATATAACCGGACTGTTTGATATCCCAATGAATAGTGTTTTTATCGGTATCAAAAGTTGCCGTGTTTTCATACTGTGCGCCATCTCTGCTTTCTCCCGTAAGAGCACCTTCAACAAGTTCTTCGTTTATGTTATAAAAACCTATAAATTCAACAGAATCCGCATCATGGATACCCATATCGCCCATGGGGTCCGTTGCTACCCAATCCAGATGGGAACTTTGCGCGTTAAGTTCTTTGATTTGAGCGAAAATATTATTGAAAGCATTGTTAAGTCCGTTGGAGTTGGTGCTGTCGTAATAATATCCGGAACCGATTTTATCTTTCAGCCAGTTTTTATAAGCCTGAGTACTGGTTGCGGAACCGATTTCGTATGTTGTTCCGGTTCTGTCAATGACGGAAAGACCTGTACGGCCGTCAAATCCGGCTATTGTCTGTCCTCCGATATCAACACCGATGGAGAAAACCGTTCCTCCGGCATTTTTGATCGTTGTTGCCTGCTGTCTGGCGCGAATTGCGGCTTTATCACTGTAACTTGTTCCGTAGGAGCAATAATATTTGGTAACATAATCATAGAAAACGCCGTCTGCGCCTTTGGTACCGGAAGATGTGTATGTGTCGTATCCGACATATCCGCTTTTAATATAGGTTGTCGGGAAACCGTCGCTTAAGAATATGACATATTTATGTTCGTTATCAGCATCTTTGACCATATCCCATCCGCGCTTAAGTCCGGCTTCGATATTGGTGAAACGCTTTCTGGAATCTGCATATCCGCTTTGGTTTATGATTTTTCCCGTTTCGGTTTTCATTTTATCCACAAGACTATTCGCCTGGGCAGTTGTGGAACATTGGCTAAGAGTAAAAATCTGGTGGGCATCGCTGTTGAAAGCGACAAAACCGATTTTACTTGCGCCCTTGTTGTTTGCAGCAAACTGTTTAATAAAGTTTTCCGCCGCTGTCATTGCCGCCGCATATCTTGTGGTGTTTCCAAAACTTTCTCTCATCGTGTTGGAAATATCCATTACGATTACAACCGCCATATCCGGTTCTTTGTAAACTTCGTTAACAATGTCCTGGGTTATAACTTCAAGGGTTATGTCAAAGACGTTTTCGATTTCCGTTCCTTCAATGGTTTTGCTTACGTAAACCGCACCTTCGCTGGAAACGTTTGAACCGCCTTCGTTTATGATCTGGACGGAAGAGGTTGTTCCGGGGGCGGCCCCAAGCCTTGGGGCGCTTCTGAAAGCTGTTGCAAAAACAGGAGCGGTAAAGAATTCGCTTTCGGCGTGCATTTCTTCGGAATTTTCATGTTCCTCGAACCAGCCGCTGTTCTGAAGCAATTTCCAGTTATAACCTTCGGCAACTTCGGAAACAGGCATTTCACCGCCGACAGTTATAAGATAAAGTTTATCGGAAAGGTCGATAAAAGCTTCTTCGGAGATGCAGCCCTCGAGGTATTTTACGGCAGCTTTGTTCCAAAGTTCATCCGCCGCCGAAATCTTTTCTTCCGAATCTTCCATTGCGTTTATAACTTCATATTCCGCATGAAGGGCTTCGTATTCGGCTTTCTGTTCGCCCTCACCAAGAGGATTTCTTACTCTTACTGTCTGTGATTCGACCGTAAGTTTTTCTTCTGTTCCGTGAACTTCACATGTTCCTTCCCATGTTCCGTATTCCGCAGCTGCGCTGATTTTTACGGAAACATTTTCTCCATGGGACATATCAAGGATCTTCACAGCGGCGCTTTCGCTTATCGTTCCGGGAACAACGCTTTCGTCCGCCGTTGCGGCTTTGATTCGTTTATAACCGGTAAGGATCTGGAAATCCTTTTCCTCTTCTTCAACAACGCGTTTTTCGGTTGTAACAACCTCTTCCTCAAGCCATGGCATTGCGGAAAGATCAAACACGGCTTTTTCAGAAGAAAGAGCAATTTCAAATTCAAATTTTACTCTTGCTTCGCTGAATTTTTCATCCGTATATGCTTTTGTTCCGGCGGTAAAACCAAAGAGGACCGTTTCGCCTTTTTCGGCATAAGTGTTTTCGGAAATCACCGCGTTAAGTTCGCTGACAGCGGCCTTGTCGCCGTCAAGAACCGGAAGCTGCTGCCATACGGTTTCTCTGAGCACGGTTTCAATTTCGGTGAGCACCGAAACATCTCCGGCAATCAATTTCTGAGCATCGTCCAAAGTTTCGTAAATTTCTTTTATCTCCGAAATTTTTTCGCCGTGCTCAAGAACATATTTATCAAAGGATTCTTTATCAAGAACCTTGTTCAGTTCTTCAAGTTTTGTTTTTGCTTCTTCCGCGGAAGGAAGAGCGGAAATCATTTCCGCAACTGTTGATGCAGAATCGATTTCTTCCTTTGCCATCGGATTTTCGGGAAGTTCAAAATATCCCAAAACAGAAACATCCGCCGCATCGTAAATTACATATTCAACGCAATCGTTTTCTGTATCGCCTGCAATAATTTCGATTTGGTTTGTTCCGCTTATTTTTCCGGATATAATTCCGAGGACCTCTGTTTCGGCATCGGAATCAGTATCTATGAAAACGATATCTCCGGTTTCCGGAACAAATTCTCCCGGATAACCAAGGGTTCCTTCGGCATCAAGTTCAAGAAGCCATTTTTCGGGATCTGTCACCATCGGGAAATCTTTGATTCCGGCATATTCGGCACAGAAGGAAACAAACATTCCGCTCCAATCTCCGTAAGGATCGCCGTATTTTTCACCGTAGCGTGTATAGCCTTTGAAAACATCGTTTTTAAGAATTACGTCCGTTTTGCTTTCGGCATATCCGATCTGAGTTTTTGCAACAGAGATAATGTCATGGGACCAGTTTCCGGTAAACACAATGTCCGCAAAATCTTTTTCCCATTCTTCGGAAGTTTCCGCACCGGAACCTTCGTTAACCTCTGCCGAAAGGCAGGAAGCTTCGTGAGAATGTTCCGGAATTGTGCAGAAAAGGTTTCCTTCGCCGTCAAAACAATCTTCGGTATGGGAATGGATTCCCATTCCGCAAATATATTCCGATTCCGCCGATTCTTCGGAAGAATAACATTCTTCCGTATGAATATGTTCTTCTGCTTTGCAAACAAGAATTTCTTTTGTTTCGGAAATCCGGCAGTTTTCGTTATGATTGTGAATACCTGTTTCCGGTTCTGTGCAGGCAAGTGTTCCGTCATTCTTATAACAGTTTTCGGCGTGTTCATGAACAACTTCTTCGTTTTCTTCAAATCCGCAAACGATTTCTTCAACAACAACCTGTTCATAACATTCGCTGCTGTGGAAATGTTCATCAAATCCGCAAACCGTTGTTCCCTCCATCGTTATGGCGGGCAAAATAAGAATATAAGTTGTACAAAAAACCGCAATTAGAGCAAGCGGTCGGAAAGCTTTTTTCCAAAGTCTTCTGTTTCTGCTGTTGTTACCAAACTCTTTCACTTTTTTCTGAAAGACATTTCCCATGCTACCCCTCCAATCTTTCTTTTTTCTATATTAAATTATTTTACAAATCCGAATTTTTCAAGAGGCCAGACCCTGAACACGATTTTTCCGACAATCTGTTCTTCCGAAACACAGCCTACGCTGCTGTGCCTTGAATCAACCGAAGTTTTTCTGTGGTCACCCATAAGGAAATAGGCTTCCTCCGGAACCTGATAGGGAAGTTCCAAATCACAGATTCCGAAATCCCTTTCGGAAATATAAGGTTCAACAAGCATGCTGTCGTTCAGGAAAACCACTCCGTCTTCCCGAATGTCCACCCAGCTTCCCGGGCCCGCTATATATCGTTTTACAAGAACTTTGTTTCCGTAATAAAAAGCAACTATATCACCCGGTTCAAGGTTTTTTGCCTTTACCGAAACCACAATTTCGCCTTCGGCAAGGGTCGGGCTCATTGATGAACCGAAAATTTTGAGAACCGGAAGCCAAAGCGTTGCAACAAGAACGGCAACCGCCGCCGCGGTGATCAAAGCAAAAATTGTGCTTTTGAGCGTTCTTTTATAACGGGTTTTATATTGTTCTCTTTTAAGTTCCTTTTCAACTGCTTCCGATTCCGGAAGTTTTTTAAAAACCATAATTTTTCCCTAACCAATCATTTTTCTTCATCTATAAAATCATAGATTTCTTCAAGCAGAGCATCCGTAACGGAATCCTTCGGTTTTTTCTTTTTGATCCTTTCGGCTTCGTATTCCGCATCCTCAAGAATTTTTCTGCATTTTTCTCTCGTTTCTTTTTCCATTCGGACAATGTTTTCGAGATATTGTTTTGCCGCAGCTTCGGTTGCTTTAAAAACACCGTTTATTCTTACGGAAGCATCTGCCAAAGTTCCGGCTTGCTCTATATCTATTCTTCTGTTTTCAAGTTCTGTTTTGGCTTTTTCAAGTTCTTTTTCAAGCCTTTCAGATTCTTTTGTCTGGATAAGCAGCAATTCAAGAAGCTCTTCCCTGCTCAGATGTTTGAGATCTTTTTCTTTCATGCTTTATCCTCCGGATCAGTATTTCAATTAAGATTTTTTATGTAATGTTATTTTGCTTTGGCTGCATTTTTAAGATTTTGTTCGTTTACATTATCGATGTAATCTTTGAATTCACCGAGAACGCGCATTCCAAGATCCCTGTAATCAAGCGCAAAAACTTTTTTGATCTTTATTTTTCTCATTTCTTCCGGAACCCCGTAAAGAATCATTATGGAGTTAAGCGCCGTTTCAATCTGCAGCGGAAGGGAAGTTGTTTCTTCCGATGTCATAATTGTTGCATATTCTATTCCGGAAACAATGTTTTCCGTTGCCATCCATTGTTCGTCCGTCCATTCCGGATGGTATTCGCCGAATATCTTTTTTGTTTTTTCCATATCGTTTTCTCTTATGAGTCTAAGAGTGATTTCAGAAGAATATGCCGAAGTGAAAAAATCTCTTGCCGCTTTGTCTTCCGCACACGCGGATGCAATCGTTGTAATTTCAAGGCAATATGCAAGCAAAGAAGTTTTGCCTTCGTTGGCAGCCTGTTTCAAAAGGTTGTGTTGAAAACTGAACAATTCATCTACAAGAACCGCCAAAAGATGCTCTTTCGATTTAAAATAAAAAGTTATGTTTCCCGTGCTTATATCAAGTATATTGGCAATTCTTGAAAAGGATGTGTTTGAATATCCTTCCTCAATAAACAAATGCGCCGCCACCTGAATTATCTGTAATCTTGTATCCGGACGTCTTTTGTTGATATGCGGCACATTTATCTCCTCTTTTCTGTCAATTTTTGTACGTATGCAATTTGCACGCGCACAATTTGCATGCGTGCTAAATATAGTATATTCTTTTTTCATATTATGTCAATCTGTTTCCCAAAATATGAATATAAAAATTTTCCCGGGCTTTTTTTGCATTTTGCACAAAGATTGCCAAGTTCCAAATTTGTGCTATAATTGCATTACAGAAATTTCGGAAAGAAGAGTTTTATGAAGTTAAGAAATGCCGTTTTGGACCCTGCTGAATTGAAAAAATCGGAAAATTCCCTTTTGGATCTATGGGCTTCTTCCATGGAAGGTTTTGTCCGGGACGGAATTGTTGATTATGATTTATATTGCGGCGCGCCGATAAGGCTTCTTTTTGTTTTAAAGGAAGTCAACGGCAAAAGCGTTACAGATCTGCGAAAAATTTTACGCGACGGAAACAGAAAACAAACCTGGAACGTTGTTGCAAGGTGGGTCGAAGGCATTTTTAATCTTGAAAAAGATTTTTCCTGGGACGAACTCAATCAAAACGATGATGAACGCCGCAAAAAAATGCTTAAATATATATGTGCGGTAAATATGAAAAAGACATCCGGAAAAGACATTTCCGACAATTCCGCCGTTTTTGAATCTGCGGTAAACAATCGGGAAATGCTTAAAAAACAGATAGAACTTTATAGGCCGGATTTTGTCATCTGCTGCGGAACGGATTATGCTTACACAAAAGTTATGGAAACAAAACCCCAATGGAAAAGCACAAAACACGGTATCTGGTATTATACGGAACCTTCCGGCACCGTTGTTGTTGCTTTTTCACACCCCGAAGCAAGGGTCAAGGAATGCATGCTTCACTATTCGCTGATGGACGCCATAAGAGATATCATGGAAAACAATTAAAAAAGGAGCACTTCTTTGAAGTGCTCCTTTTTTAATATACATTATTTTAAACAGGCAAAGAATCGATAATTCCGACTGCGCGTTTGCGGATTATGTTCGCATCTATTGCGGTGATTTTTTTATCTCCGTCAACGTCGCCGGAAAGTTTCTGGATTTTGTCTGCATCAAGAAGTTTTGCGGAAATAAGTCTTGTTATAAAAACGTCGATAACGTTTACTTCTCCGTCATCATTAAGGTCGCCGTAAACAAAGCTTATTGCCTCTCTGCCAACGGTATATCCCATCCACTTTCCGTCCTCAAGGTTCCAGTTTGTGTTGTCCTCGGGGTAAATAATGTGGTCATACTGTGCATCAAAAGAAGAGTTATTGCTTGATGCTTCGTAAATATCAACGGGAGGATCCCATTCAAAAGTATAATATTTTCCGCCGCAGTTTTCAAAAACATGGTATCCCATATATCTGATATTTGCGGGGATATAAACTTCTTCTTCAATGTTTTCACAGCCGCTGAAAACATACTCTCTCAATCTGTTGATTCCGCTTCCGATGACAAGTTTTCCGTCAAAACTTTGGCAAAATCGAAATGCACCGAAATAGATTTCCGTTACGCTGTCCGGAATAACGATATCTCCGGAAAGATTTTTGCAGCTTTGGAAAGCGCTGTCGCCAATCTCGGTAACCCCGGTTCCGATGGAAAGAGTTCCTCCAAAACCGTAGCAATATTGGAAAGCGGAGCTTCCGATTCTTACAACTGAATCCGGAATAATAAGATCACCGGAAAGATTTTTGCAGCTTTGGAAAGCGGCATATCCTATTTCGGTAACGCTTTTTGGAATTGAAAGAGTTCCGGTAAGGTTGTTGCATCCGCCGAATGCATATCTTTCTATGGTTTTAAGGCTTTCGGAAATATAAAGAATTCCGTCAAAACCGTTGCAAGCAGTAAAAGCTCCTTCGCCGAGTGTTGTAACGGAATCCGGAACAATAAGATTGCCGGTAAGGTTATCGCAGCCTTCAAAAGCATATTCACCGATTGCGGTAAGACTTATCGGAAGTTCAAGCTCGCCGTAAAGATTATAGCAAAAGTTAAAGGCACAATCGCCGATTTCGGTCAGACTTTCGGGGAGAACGATCTCGCATGTGGCGTTGAAAAGTCTGTAAAAAGCGTAATCGCCGATATATTGGACTCCGTCCTCGATTACTATAGCTGTTATCTGGTCTTTATATTCATACCAGGGTGCTGTGCAGCCCCACTGGTAATAAATATATTTACTTTCAAAATCCGCCATTCTTCCGGTTCCGCTGATGATGAGCGTTCCGCCGGCGGTAAGTTCCCACTGAACTTCAAGCTGTTCGCCCATTGCGCCGCAGTTTCCGGAATCGATCACAGCGTCCGCATAAACATTATCCGCATAGTATCCCTGCCACTGGTTTTCATAAATCACAAAACTTTGTGCAAAATGGAGTTCGTCCCAGGAATCAAAGCTGGGTCTTTCGGAAGATGCAGGCTGAATAAGAGGATCTCTTATCTGGGATCTGAAATAATAATCATTTACACTGCAGCCAAGGAAAGCATCATAGCTGATTTCCTGAAGTTTTTCGGGGAAAACAACCGCAGCGGAAAGAGCTTCACAGTTCTGGAAAGCGCCCGCACCGATGAAAGTGAGGCTTTCCGGAAGAACAAGAGCGCCGCTCATCCTTTCGCAGTTATGAAAAGCATAGTGGCCGATGCTGGTTACATTTTCCGGAACAACAAGGTTTCCGGAATAGTTCCAGCAATTTTCAAAAGCGCTGTTTCCGATTATTTCAAGAGTGCTCGGAAGAGAAATTGTTCCGCTGTTGACATGGGTAAGGCCGTAAAAAGCGCCGTCACCGATGGTGGTAACACCCTCTTCAACAATAATACCCCTTACAGCGTAATCATCCCAGGGAGCATATTCGCCATTTTTGGGATAATAGTTTTCCATCGGGCCTTCGCCGCTTATGACAAGGATCTCGTCACAGTTAAGCCTCCAGGTAAGGTTGAAACCGTCATAACCGCCGCAATAACCGGAAACAATATCCTTTTCATTTTCTTTAAAAGTAAATCCTTCAAAGGGTTTGCCTTCGCCGTTTTCCCATCCGCCGTCTTCCACAAAGCGGTAAATGGTGTCGTTTTGCACATCGAAAGGATGATTATTTTTATATCCTTCTTCAAGCGTCGGAGGATTGCTGTAAAAATAAAAATTGTCGGCTCCGCAGTTTGTAAAAGCGTTGTTTCCTATATTTTTGATCATGTAAGGAACGATAACGTCTTTTTCAAAACCGGTACAGTTCATAAAAGCTCTTGCGCCGATTCTTTCGGAACCATTGCTTATTTTTTTGCCAAGAACAAGTTTGCCTTTAAAACCGCTGCAGTTCATAAAGGCTTCGTCGTCGATAAGGTCGTGGCTGCTTTTAATTACAAGGTCTCCGGAAAAACCCGTGCAGTTTTTAAAAGCCGCTTTTCCGATGGAAAAGCTTGCGGGAATTACAAGGTCACCGGTAAAACCTGTGCAGTTTTCGTATGCGTGGTCACCGATGTAATGAAGGTTTTCCGGAAAAGTGATCGTTCCGGTGATGTTGGAACAATCTTTGAAGGCATAGTTGCCTATGCGTTCGATTTCGCCCTCATATTCGATTTTTTTGATAAATTCTCTGTAATCATACCAGGGAGCGGGTTCTTCTTCGGAATAATCCGCCATGGGACCGCCTCCCTTTATTTTTAGGGTGCCTTCTTCCAGAACAAGCGACCATTCAATGCTTTCTCCGTCGTTATATGCGCCGCAAAGTCCGGCAACGCTGCCCGCAAAGGCTGTTACGGAAAAACAAAGCGCAAGCAAAACCATAAAAATCAAAGATACAAGCTTTTTCATCTTTTCATTCCTTTTTAATAAAGATATATAGTTATAATACACCAGAAAATTTTTCCGGTCAACAAAAAACTTCCGCTTCGTCTGCTAAAGGAGCTTTTCCGATACTTGAAAAAGCCCTTCCCCGGTGCTATAATTCAGCTAACAAAACAAACAGGAGGTAAAACCATGGCAAAAGATTTTTTACAGAGCAAATATCAGACCGTTGATACCAATGTGGAAATCCACTATATCGAAAAGGGAGAAGGCGACCCCATAATCTTTATTCCCGGTCTTACTTTCTCCGGCGATATTTTTAAAGCGCAGGTGGAATATTTTTCCCAGAAATACCGCGCAATTGCCATTGACCCAAGGGGCCAGGGCCTTTCCACCAAAGGAACTTCCGGAAACAACTACGTGACCCACGGACAGGACCTTGCAAAATTCATCGATGCGCTCGGTCTTGAAAAAGTTATCCTTGTGGGCTGGAGCACCGGCAACCTTGATACCTGGTCCTATATTGAACAGTTCGGCACCGAAAAACTCAAAGCCGCAGTCACCATCGATATGTCGCCCCTTCCTCTTCATCCGGACCCCGCATGGTGGACCGAAGGAACCATTGAGGAACTTTCCGAAGTTGCAAGCCGCGTTCTTATAACTCCGGAAGGCACCCGCGAATTCTTCAAAGAATATGCCGAAGGCACCATGATCCAGCACACCATGAGCGAAGAAGAGATAAGCTATCTTCTCGATATGTCCGGAAAAACCCCTTACTGGATCTGCGGCGAGCTTTTTGCAAGCGCAATTTTCTCCAATTATTACGACACCGCCCTTTCCGTAAGCCAGAATCTTCCGAGCCTTATGTTCATTGCCGAACATTGGGCAGACGTTGCACAGCCTTTCTATACCAAAAACTTCCCCGGAACCGAAACTTATGTTATGGGCGGACATCTTATGTTCTTTGAATACCCCGCAAAATGGAACAGCGTTTTTGAAGAATTTATTGAAAAAATCTGATTTTGAACAGGATAAAAGCACCGTGCTCAAACTTGAGCACGGTGCTTTCTTTTTGAGCACAAAACAAAAAACGGAGCAAAACTGCTCCGCCTTTTGTTTTGGTGTTTACTATGAAAAAATTATTTTGTGGTCTGTTTAAAGAAAGCAACGGCAACCGCACCGGGCCCGACATGGGTTCCGATAACGCTTCCGACGCATGTTCTGCGAAGCTTTTCGACATTCCCTTCCCAAAGAAAGCGGCTGTCTTCAACATATTTTTCAAGCATGTAAGGGTCGTGGCCGGTGTAGCCAAGCAGGACGGGCATTTTGAAATCAACTCCGCCGGCTTTTTCAATTTCCTTTATAAGAAAGTTGTTTCCCTGTTTTGAACCCCTTGCTTTTCCGAGGATATTGATTTCTCCATCTTCAACGCTTATAACCGGTTTTATGTTAAGAAGTCCGCCGGCAAAAGCGGCCGCTTTTGAAAGTCTTCCGCCCTTTTTAAGATATTCAAGGGTATCGATAAGGGCAACGATTATGATATCATCTCGTTTTTCGGTTACAGCTTTTTCAATTTCTTCGGAGGAAAATCCTTTCTCAACAAGGGATTCGGCATATTCCGCAAGAATTGCCGTTCCGATAGCAACGGTTTTTGAATCTATAACTCTTATTTTTCCCGGAAATTCTTCTGCGGCAATGCATGCGCTCTGATAAGTTCCGGAAAACTTCGAAGCAACGGTTATGCAGATTATTTCGTCGCCGTCCGCGGCGATTTTTTCAAAAGCCCTTTTAAAAGCTTCCGGTGATGCCTGGCTTGTGGCCGGAACAACGTCACTTTCTATAAGTTTTGCGTAAAATTCTTCTTTTGTGATCGTAACTCCGTCGATGAATTCTTCTTCCCCGAAATTTACGGTAAGAGGGACAACTTTGAATTTTCCGGCAAGTTCCGGAACAAGGTCGGTTGTTGAATCAAGAACGATTTTTATACTCAATAAACTTTCTCCTTATAATTTACAAATCTTCCCGTGGAATTCCTTCGCGGCTTACTTTCTGAAGGTTTTTATAAAGAACATCAAGGGTGGAATAAAAAACCTCCCTCTGGTTTTCGTCCATCACTCCATCGGAAACCGCGGAAATTGCAGCTTTGGCTCTTTCTGCAACATAATCCGCTGTGTTTCTGCCTTTTTCGGTAAGAACGATTTTTGAGCGGTAAGTTCTTATGTTTTTGTGTTCCCTCGAAACAAGGCCTTTTTCTTCCATTTCTGCAATGATTCTTGAAACGGCGGCTTTGTCTTTATCGCAAATTTCGCAAAGTTCAGAGGAAGTAAGGCCTTCTTCAAATCTTTTAAGAACAGCAAGATACTGGGCAAAAGCGCCTTTATATCCGCGTTTTACCATTTCATTTCTTTCGATTTTCTGAACATACCGGTTGATTCCGGATATTGCCATTTTGAACTGTTCAAATCTGCTTTCCATTTTTAAAACCTCTTTCCGAGCCGTTTTAAGTTGTTGCCTTGTCAACAAGTACGCAAAAGATGATACACCATTTTTGTTGATTTGTCAACATTTTTCATTTAAGAAAAATATTAAGTTCCGCCAAAAATTTCTTGTTCAAAAATATAATATATGGTACAATAACCTTCCAAAGAAAGATTTTTGAAAGGAGATTTCCTTTAATGACAGATACAATGAAAGTAATGATCGGCGTTTTGCTTCCGTTCCTCGGAACTTCCCTTGGTGCGGCGGCGGTTTTCTTTATGAAAGGCGAAATGAACCCGAAACTCCAGAAAGCGCTTCTTGGTTTTGCTTCCGGGGTAATGGTTGCCGCTTCGGTATGGTCGCTTATCATGCCCGGAATCGAAATGGCGGAAGAAGCAGGCCAAATTGCATGGCTTC
This sequence comes from Oscillospiraceae bacterium, assembly GCA_018110905.1. Classification (GTDB taxonomy): domain Bacteria; phylum Bacillota; class Clostridia; order Oscillospirales; family Ruminococcaceae; genus UMGS1668. The sequence goes on along the minus strand of JAGBAZ010000002.1, from coordinate 1,655 downwards.
CCGCGGCGGCGGGTTTTCTTGCGGGAATGTTTTTCCTGCTCCTGCTCGACAGCCTTATCCCCCACCTCCACCTCAATTCCGACAAACCCGAAGGCCGAAAATCCACCCTCGGAAAATCCTTTATGCTGGTCTTTGCCGTTGCGCTCCATAATCTTCCGGAAGGAATGGCGGTGGGGGTTGTTCTTGCGGCAATGCTGAGCGGCGAAAGCGTTATCACAACCGCCGGCGCTTTTGCTCTTGCAATCGGTATTGCTATTCAGAACTTCCCGGAAGGCGCAATTATTTCCATGCCCCTGGTCGGAACCGGACTTTCCAAAGGCAAAGCTTTTAAATACGGTTTCCTTTCCGGCGTTGTTGAACCGGTGGGCGCACTTTTGACCCTTGCGCTTGTTTCAATAATCGAACCCGTTCTGCCTTTTATTCTTTCCTTTGCCGCCGGCGCAATGATCTATGTTGTTGTGGAAGAACTTATCCCCGAATCTCAGGACGGCGAACACAGCAACATCGCAACAATCGGCGTTGCAATCGGTTTTGCCCTTATGATGATCCTCGATATTGCTCTTGGATAAGCCGGTGATCTTATGATAAAAGTTGTTGCCGCAATCATTGAAAAAGACGGAAAAATTTTGTTCTGCAGGCGCGGTCCCGGCGGAAACTGTTCCGCTCTCTGGGAATTTCCCGGCGGAAAAATCGAACCGGGCGAAACCCCTTTTGAAGCAATAATCCGCGAAATAAAAGAGGAACTTTCCGCAGATATCGAACCTTCTGAAATTTTCTGCGAATATCCTTTTTCCTATCCGGAAAAAGATATTTATTTTTATTTCATCAAAGCAAAACTTACTTCCGAAAAAATCGAACCTACTTTCCATTCCGAAACAAAATGGCTTTCGCCTTTTGAGGCAGAAAATCTTGAATTTTGTCCCGCGGATATTCCCGCCGCCGAAAAACTGAAAGGAGCTTTTTCAGAATGATAAATTCCACTCTTTGCTATATCGAAAAAGACGGAAAATATCTTATGCTCCACCGCGTCAAGAAAGAAAATGATGCCAACAAAGATAAATGGATAGGCATAGGCGGAAAATTTGAGGATAAGGAAAGCCCCGAAGACTGCATTTTGCGCGAAGCGAAGGAGGAGACCGGCCTTACCCTTACGGATTACCGTTACCGCGGAATAGTCACCTTCGTTTCTGACAAATGGGAAACGGAATATATGCATCTTTTCACCGCAACGGGTTTTTCCGGCGAACTTATCGACTGCGACGAAGGCGAACTGGAATGGATAAGCCGTGAAAAACTGGATTCAATTCCCAAATGGGAAGGCGACAGAATTTTTCTTGAACTTCTTCAGAAAGGTGAACCTTTCTTTTCCCTTAAGCTCCGTTATAAAGGCGAAAAACTTATGGAAGCGGTGCTCAACGGAAAACCGATTTTTTAAGCGGAGGTTTTTTATGTATTTTAAAACAAGAGAAGAGGAAGTTTCTTTCCTTAAAAAACTCTGGACAAATCAAAATGTTCCATGTCCCAGATGCGGCCACGAATTCCTTGAACATCTTCATAAAAAAGCAAAGAAAAGCGATACCGAATGGAAATGTTCCCAATGCGGCGAAATTTTCCGCACCATAAATATGTTAATGGATCTTCCGGAGAAATGACCC
>JAGBAZ010000022.1 GCA_018110905.1 Oscillospiraceae bacterium | reverse complement strand
TTCAAAAGTATATGTAATGGTATCTTCCTTTACAGAAAAGTATCGCGTTATTATCACATTAATCGGGATTTTGATTCCAAAAAACGAAAAATCTTTTTTTGTTTCTTCAAACGGTAAATCATAAATGTTTTTATAATTTCCTATAATAAAATCTTTACCTAAAAAACTGATTTTATAAGTTTTTTTTATAATTTTGTCTTTACTGTATATTTTTTGCTCAAGTGGAAATTCAGCAGTCAAGCTGTAATCTGTTTCAGCAATCACGTTTGCTCTGGCGTGCTTTAGTGTAAGTTTATTATGTCTGTCTTCATAAACTGCACTTACCAAAAGATCTCCTTTCATAACAGCTTCGCCTGTTTCGGCTATTTTCTGGCCGTCAAATACATCAATTCTGCGTATTACACCATATTTTGAAGCTATTATATTGGTGGGAATATCATCATCGGAAACCATTTCAGCTTTTTCCCTTGTTTCATTTAGTTTAATATTTGCTATGCTTCCCTGAATATTTATTTCAACTGAAGAAAGTTCAGGATACTTTCTTAAAATAAACCATTCTATATCTTGTACAAAATGATCTTTTGCCAGTGTACCGGTAATTAGCCCCATTTCACTTGCCGATTTTAATATTTCATCCGTTTTAACATTTCTATTTCCCAAAACGTTGATTTCCCAAACAAACATATTCATAAAAAGAACAAAACAAATAATAAATGCTGAACCCGCTATAAAACCAATTTTATTTTTATTCTTTTTAGCAAGGAACTTTAAGCCGTGTTTTTTAATAATTTTTATTTTAAGCCCGCATTTTTTTACATTTTTTCTTATTTTTAAATAATCTTTAGCATATATTCTTCCATAAAACATATATTTTTTCTTTTTCTGTGATATAATTTCAATTCCGTCTTTGGCTAATAATGTAATAAATTTTTCAATATCTGTTCCAAAAGCTTCAAAATCAACGTATCCCAAAAAGTATCTTATAATAGAAGCAATTATCTGAATCACTCCTTTTTTATAAATTCAATTTTATTTACTTTTCCTGATATTTTAACTCCGTCACCTGTATAATTTGATATATTCAAACTGTTCCCATAAAAAATAATTATTTGAGCACCAAATTCGATTTCTATTATTGATTCTTCAAGTTTTTTTATTTCACCGAATCCGCTGAGCACGATTTCATTTCCGGAAAAACTTTCCATATAATAATCATTTGATATTTCTATCGGAACACTAAAAATTTTTTTAATTTGTTTTTTCATTTTGAGCACCGTCAATAATTAAGTTTATTTTTCAAAATTTCGATAGCTTTTTTCTCAATTCTGCTTACGTATGAACGGGAAATCCCAAGTTTTTTTGCAACTTCTCTCTGAGTATAAGCTCTTCTTCCCATAAGTCCGTACCTAAGAAAAATTATTTCTTTTTCCCTTGGGAAAAGTTCTTTATCAATAACTTCATATAATTTTTCGGTCTGGATTTTTTCTTCAATATCTTCTGTTACAGATTTTTCGTCTGCCATAATATCCATTATTGAAAGCACATTTCCGTCTTTGTCACAATCGATCGGTTCTGAAAAAGAAATATCCTGAGCATATTTTTTCTTATTTCTGAAATACATCAAAATTTCGTTTTCAATACATCTGGCGGCATATGTTGCAAACCTTGTTCCCTTTCCATAATCAAAACTGGAAACAGCTTTTATAAGTCCAATTGTTCCGATTGATACAAGATCATCCTGTTCAGATGAGTTGCTGTAATATTTTTTTATGATATGTGCAACAAGTCTTAAATTGTGCTCAACAAGCTTGTTTCTTGCATTTATATCTCCGCTTTTCATTTTTCTAAAATAACTGCGTTCATCTTCTGCGGAAAGCGGTTTTGGGAATGAATTTGAAGCCGTAACGTGAAGCGCAAAAAATATTATTCCGGATAAAATTCCGATTAAAAATAAATAATCCATAATCATCACCCCGTTTTAATAAATATATTAATTCTCTGCAAAATATTGCATGTCCATTTATATGTTTGGTTGTTTTTAAAACATATTGGGTGTATAATAAATTTATAATTCTAAAAGGAGTTGAAATAATGAAAGTAAGCGAAATGCCTTATGAGCATATTGATTTTGTTGAATTTGAAAAATCTGCTCTTAGCATTATAAACGGAGTTAAAAACGCAGAAAACGTTGATGAGGTTCTTGAATGGCGTGAAAAATACCGTGAACTTGTTATTGAATATTCAACCGCAATGAACCTTTCTTACATTCGTTACAGCTGCAATACAGCAGATGAATTTTATGTAAAAGAAAATGATTATTTTGATGAGATTGGTCCCCAGGTCGGCAATCTTATGAATATGTATAACGATGCTCTTCTTAACTCTCCTTTCAGAGCAGAACTTGAAGAAAAACTTTCTCCTGTCTATTTCAAGCATATGGAAGTTCAGGCAAAGGCAATGTCCCCGGAAATTATCAAGGATATGATTGAGGAAAACAAAATTGTTTCTGAATATTCAAAACTTATGGCGGGAATGGAATTTGAGTTCCGCGGAGAAAAACTCAGCAGAGCTGCTCTTGCCGGTTTCTTCAAATCTGATGACCGTGAAACAAGAAAAGAAGCATATACCGTTCTTGGAACTGTTATGAACGGATATGCAGATCAGCTTGACGATATTTTTGACCGCCTTGTTAAGGTCCGTACCAAAATGGCTCAAAAACTCGGTTACAAAAACTTTGTTGAACTTGGTTATTACCGCATGGAACGTGTTTGCTATGATAAGAATGACATAGAAACTTTCCGCAAAAATGTTCTTGAATCCATTGTTCCCGTTGTTGCAAAACTTCGCAGCGAAAACGCAAAAGATCTTGGCATTGATAAATATATGATTTATGATAACGATGTTATCATTCCTGGCGGTGATCCCAGACCTTCCGGAAATAAAGAAGATATTTTTAATGCTGCAAAAGAAATGTATCATGAAATGAGCGATGAATCTGCTGCATTCATTGATCTTATGCTTGAGAATGACGCATTTGATGTGGAATCCCGCAAAAACAAATGGGGCGGCGGTTATTGCACCGAAATTCCAAAATATAAACAGCCTTTTATTCTTGCAAACTTCAACGGTTCCGCCGATGATGTTGACGTTATGACCCATGAAGCCGGTCACGCTTTCAATGCTTTCCTCATTGCGGATAATAAATTTGCTCTTGAAATCGGCTGCGGTGGAATGGAAACAGCAGAAACCCACTCAATGAGCATGGAATTCTTTGCTTGGAAATATATAGATAAATTCTTTGGCGACAATGCAACAAAGTATAAATTCATGCATGCTCTCGGTGCTCTTTCATTTATTCCTTACGGAACCATTGTTGACTATTTCCAGCACATCGTTTATGAAAATCCGGAAATGACTCCTGCAGAAAGAAACGAAACCTGGAAAAAACTCTGTGCAGAATTCCTCCCCCATATTAATCTTGAAGGTGTTCCATTCCTTGAAGACGGACGCCGTTGGCAATATCAGATGCATATTTATGAATCTCCTTTCTATTATATCGATTATTGCCTTGCACAGACTGCCGCATTTGGTTTCCTTCTTGCTTCCCAGGAAGATTATAACGATGCATTTGCGCGTTATATTCGCCTTATGAAACAGGGCGGTGAACAGTATTATAATCTTCTTCTTGAAGAAGCAAAAATCCCCTCACCTTTCAAAGACGGTGCTCTTAAAGAACTTGCAGAAAAAGTTGAAGCACTTCTTGGAAAAATTAAATCTGAAATTTAAAAAAAGGAGCCCTTTATGGGCTCCTTTTAATTTAATAAAAAACTCCCGATATAAAATCGGGAGTTTTTTTAATCAGATAATACCAAAAATCCACATAACAATTGCACTCATGCCTACCAGAATCAATGCACAAGGAAGAACAAGCACGGCAAAAGCAGTAGCTATCATAACAAGTTTATCAACAAGCGGAACATTTTGTTCCTGCATCATGTTTCTGAACTGATATTCATCTTCCGGTGTGGATTTTTTAAGTCTTTTGAAAAACGGGTTTTTACCGAACAACATTATTCAGATTTTTCCCCGGTTTCAGGACGTACACCCATAGTTTCCATTTTAGGAAGCTCAAAGGTATATTTTCCGTTTTCGTCAATCTTACGTTCCGGGAAATGGCAGGCAATGTAATGACCGGGTTCGATTTCGCGAAGTTCCGGAGGAACACGTTTGCACTTGTCGCAAGCCATATAGCAGCGAGTGTGGAATTTACATCCGGACGGAGGTTTGATCGGGCTGGGAATATTACCTTCAAGGATAATACGTTCTTTTTCCGCAACGTTAGGATCGGTGGAAGGAATTGAAGAAAGAAGTGCAACAGTATAAGGATGTCTGGGATCGTTAAATACAGTTGCAGCATCTGCAAGTTCAACAACACTTCCGAGATACATAACGCAGATTCGATCGGAGATATAACGAACAACAGAAAGGTCATGAGAAATGAACATATAAGTAAGGTTCTGTTTTTCACGAAGTTCCTGAAGAAGGTTGATGATCTGAGACTGAATCGAAACGTCAAGTGCAGAAACGCATTCGTCGCAAACTACGAATTTAGGTGTTACTGCAAGAGCTCTTGCGATAGAAATTCTCTGACGCTGACCACCGGAGAACTGATGAGGATAACGGTGGAGCATATATTCCTGAAGTCCGCATTCTTCCATGATCTTAACAATGTACTCACGCATTTTTTCAGAGCCATGTTTGAAGAATTTATGGGTAACAAGGCCTTCTTCAATAATCTGGCCTATGGTAAGACGGGGGTTAAGAGACGAATAAGGATCCTGGAAAATGATTTGAAGATCTTTTCTGAGATATCTCATTTCTTTGTAAAGAAGACGTGCAAGGTCAATACCTTCATCAAGCATAGCTTCATATTTCTGGAATTCCTCGTTGGAAGCATACTGTGCTTTATGGGCAGCAAGAGAAGCTTTCATATCACTGATGACAGCATCATATTTTGCTATTTCTTCTTTAAGTGCAGCAATTTCATTTTCATATTTCGGCTTTTTAGCTTCATCTTTTGCATTGCCGTCTTCAAGATGTTTATATTCAAACTCAACATCAGAAAGTTTGTCCGCAATCTTTTTGCGTTTAATGTTTTCATGATAAATATTGAGAAGAAGTTTAACACCTTCGCCGTTGTTATCCTCGGCATAAAAACCGCCGATGATTTTTACAACGTTATTAAGACAGGACTGAACTTCGCCTTTTGCAAGGTTACGGTTCTGAAGAAGATAAAAGTCTGCATTATCTTCCCCGCCGACTTCCTCAACTTTTTTATCGAGTTCAGCAAGTTTTTCCTCGGCTTTTTTAATTTTTGCACGATATTTAGAGAGATGAGTAAGGGTGTCTTCAACATATTTAGGAGCAACTTCATCAAGAGTTTTTCCGTAATACATGGTTGCACCCGCGGTCTGAGGATAAAGCTGAAGCAGAACACGTCCAAGAGTGGATTTTCCGCATCCGGATTCACCTACAACACCAAGGGTTTCGCCTTCGTAAATATCGATTGAAATGTCCTCGTTTGCACGAACGTAAAGCTGATTTTTCTGGAAAAAGGAGGACTTTGCAACCGGGAAATACTTTTTAAGATTAGTTATTGACAGTATCTTTTTTCTGTTTTCCACTTTGTCTTTCCTCCTTATTGGGATAGAAACATCTTACAAGATGTCCTTCTGCAACTTCAAGAAGCTGCGGTTCCTCTTCTGTGCATTTCTTTGTGCAATATTTGCAGCGGGGTGCAAATTTGCAGCCTTTGGGAAGTGCAAGAGGATGCGGTACCATTCCGGGAATAGGTTCGATTTTTTCACCTACATTATCAATTCGAGGAATGGAGTTCATAAGTCCCTCGGTATAAGGATGGCTTACTTTTGCTCCGCCGAAAATTGTTTTTGCGGATGCTTTTTCAACAACCTGTCCGCAATACATAACTGCAACGTCATCAGCCATTTCATTAATAACACCAAGGTTATGGGTAATGAAAATAATGGAAGTTCCCTTTTCCCTCTGAAGTTCATTCATAAGATGAAGGATCTGTGCCTGAATAGTTACGTCAAGTGCGGTGGTAGGTTCATCTGCGATAAGAATTTTCGGTCTGCAAGCAAGAGCCATAGCGATCATAACACGCTGACGCATACCGCCGGAAAGCTGGTGAGGATACTGTTTCATAACAGCTTCCGGGTTAGGGATCTGTACGTCATAAAGCATTTTAAGAGCATGTTCGCTGGCTTCTTTCTTATTCATTCCCTGATGTATCATGAAAGGTTCGCTGAGCTGTTTTTCGATGGTGAAAACAGGGTTAAGAGAAGTCATAGGCTCCTGGAAAATAACAGAGATATCATTTCCGCGGATGCTGTACATTTCTTCAAGAGGAAGTTTTGTAAGCTCTCTTCCGTCGAAATAGATTTCACCGTCTGCAATAAAACCGTTGCCGTCAAGAAGCTGAAGAATGCTCATGGCAGAAACAGATTTACCGGAACCGGATTCACCAACAATACCGATGGTTTTACCGGGTTCAAGGGAATAGGAAACATCGTTAACTGCTTTGACTATACCCTTTTTAGTTTTAAAATAAGTATGGAGGTTTTTTACCTCAAGCAATGGCATAATTTTTCCCCTCCCTTATTTCTCAATGTTGGATTTCGGGTCCATAACGTCACGAAGAGTGTCGCCTACTATATTGATACAAATAGTAGTTGCAGCAAGGAAAATGGAAGTAAACAACCACTGCCACCAATAGTTTTTAATGATGGTTGCGTTGTTTGCACCATTGAGCATGTTACCCCAAGTAGGTCTCGGATATGCAACACCGAATCCCAAGTAAGAAAGAGAAGATTCGGTAAGCATGCATCCTGCAAAGTCAAGGGTAAGAGTAACGATAATAACCGAAATTACGTTAGGAAGAATGTGTTTAAATGCAATCTTGGATTCTTTAACGCCCATTGCCTGTGCAGCAAGAACATATTCGTTTTCACGTGCTACAAGAACCTGTCCGCGAACAAGTCTTGCAAGACCGGTCCAGGAAAGAAGACCAAGAATTACCATTATGATAAAGATTCGCATATCTTCGCTGAGAGTCATCTGGCTCATAACAGCAGAAAGTGTAAGTGCGAAAGGAAGGAACGGAATTGCAGCAAAAATTTCGGTGACACGCATAAGAATGATATCAACAAATCCGCCGAAATAACCGGCAACGCATCCTACAATAATACCGATAATGGAAGAAATGATAACTGCAACTGCACCGATGGTCATAGTTCTCTGACCGCCGTTAATAATACGCTGGAAAATATCTGCGCCATAAACGTCGGTACCGAAAATATAACCTTTAAGTCCCCATTTTGCCTGAACGCTGTCATTTTCATCAACGGCATAGTTCTGGAAAGCTGCAGCATAGATTTTTTTTGCACCGGAAGCTTTGGAAGGTGCTTCTGCCTGGTCGAAATGGTTTCCGCCCCAGGAATAAACATTGCCCTCATTGGTAATACCGGTATAGTGATAAGTACCGGAAGCAATGTCAACAAAGTACTCCCCTTCTTTAAGAACCGGAACTTCAACAACGCTTGAACCAAAGTCACCAACAAAGCAGATGGAGTTATCGCTAAGTGTAAGGCAAATGTTATTGCTGGTTGCATCAATTCTCTGGATAAAACGTCCGTCGAGATAATCGTTAAGCTCGGTGGTAGAAGCGGTAAGAGCAGGTCTTGCCTGATTATAAAGACCACGGGTACCGGTATAAATTGCGTTACCCTGCATAGGAACACCAACTACATAGTTAAGGGTAAATGCAATATCATTAAGATTGGTATTACCAACAAATTTATCGATATTTGCATAAGCATGTTTATTACCCCAAATGTGAAGAGTTCTGTCATTCATAAGAATGGCGGTGCACTGATAACCGCATTCGAGGCGTTTGATGTTTGCAACATCAATGCCGTTATTGCGGAGTTCTTCAGGCATAAGGATAATGTTAGGGCTGTTGGCATCGTTAAGCGGAACATCATACTGACCGAATCTGTTGTTGCCCCAACCATAAATTTTACCGTCATCGCCGATTGCAATAATATGGTCGATACCGGCAGCAACCATGACAATGTTTGCGTCTTTTACTTCCTGAGGGATGTCTTTCATATCGATACCGGTGGTACCGATTGCAGTTGCACCCCAAACATAAACTTCACCGTCGTTGGAAAGACCTACGGAGAAAGAACCGTAACTGTCGATCATTTTGATGTTTCCATCAAGTTCTTTCGGAACGCTCATCATGGACATGGTGGGAGCGATACTTTTCTGAGTAACTTCAGTATAAGAGTCGCTGTAGTTTTTCATGAAGAGAGGTCCTACGAAAACAGTGATGAACATTGCAATAACAACGCAAAGAGCAAAAACAGCAATTTTGTGCTCAAGGAAGTTGCGAACATACTGTTTGGTGGGGCTGATGATTTCTTCTACATCATTGATGCTGTTTTCCTGTTTGCTTTCAACCTCATCTGCGTACTCTTTGCTGGCGCCCATAACCATTCTGCGGAGCCAACCCCAAAGAGTCTGGAGGACATTCTTTTTATTATTATTCATATTATAAAATCTCCTCCTTATTTATTTACGCGGACACGCGGGTCAACAAGACCGTAAACGATATCTATGATAAGGTTACCCAAGAGAGACAGTGCAACATAGAAAAGCTGAAGAAGCATAACTACGTCAAAGTCAGAAGTCATAAGGGAAGTTATCATAAGGTTGCCCATACCATTAAGAGCAAACATCTGCTCAATAACAAGAGAACCGGAGAAAATTCCAAGGAACCAACCAACAACAAGGGTGACTATCGGAATAAGAGCGTTTCTCCAAGCATGGGAGTAAATTACAACTTTTTCACGAAGACCTTTTGCTCTTGCGGTTTTAATGCAGTCAAGAGAAAGAGCTTCGATCATGGAAGCACGGACATATCTGGTCATACCGCCAAGGGAACAGAAAGTCATAACAATAAGAGGAAGAGCAAGATAATAAAGCTCATCCCAGAATTTCTGCCAGCCAACATAGTTGCTTCCGGGGGTTTTCATACCACTGGGAGGGAAAATTCCAAGCAAAGAACAGAAAACCCAGATGAAAACGATTGCAATAAGGAAGGTAGGCAAACTGTAGCCAAGAATGGTGACGATCTGTACACCCTGGTCCATCTTACTTCCCTTCTTTACTGCACAGATAATACCAAGCGGAATGGTAATACCAAGTGCAAGAATGGTTGCCCAAATATTAATTTTTATTGTGTTTGTCAGCGGAGCCGGAATTACTTCAACAACTTCTTTACGGGCTTCGTAGGAATAACCGAAGTTTCCCTGAAGAAGACCGTTGTAAGAACCGTCGTAAAGAGGATATACACCAACCCAACGAAGATATCTGACCATTTTATTGTCAGTATCGGTGCCGTAACGGCGCTGATACTTAAGATAAAGTTCATCAAACTTTGTTTCAAGTTCCTCAGCAGAAAGGCTGTTTTTAAGGCCCTGAACTTCGGTTCTTGCATCGGTGTATGCACGGTTAGCCGGGACAAGCTGATATATTAAAAACATGAGAACTGAAAGAATGACAAAAACAGCTGCCATATATCCAATTCTTTTAACAATGTACTTTCCCATTTTAAGATTCCTCGTTTCATCGCCGAAGCGAAGAGTAAATTTATTTTTTGCCGCAAATCCTGCGGCCAACGAATAAACGCAAGGACGATAATTTTTATAATAAAATTAAAATTATCAAAACATTATAAATAAATGCTTGTTGTGCCGATATTAAACGGCTCTTTTATTATAAAAACAGCCGCTTTTTCGCACGCGGTCGTAACAAAAGTTATGCAGAAGAGGGCAAAAATGCCCTCTTCTGCGTGTTTTGCATTAATATGCAGTTGCTTTAAAGCTAAGAAGCTTTACACTTAAAGATTAAAGCCAGTAAGCGTCAGCAAGGTCCTTGATATAGTATGCAGAATAGTCGTCATACATAGCAGGATCGATAGTCATGTTGTAAGAGTAGTCATATGCAGCGGAGGTGAAGCCGGTTGCAAAGTTGAATACGCTGTACATAGGAGTACCGGAGTAGTAACCGTAAACCTGCATCTGATAGAGTTCGTCAAGCATCGGGCTGAAGTCACCGATCTGGTTCTGTACGTTGAAACCAGCAGCGATGATGTTTTCGTTGCTCATGAAGCCGGTGAGGAGCTGATCAGTGAAGGGGTTATCGGTAGTGCCGTACCAGTTGAGTACAAGAGGCATGTAGTAATCGCCGTTTACTTCGGTGGTTACATATGCGCCGTCTTTGGATTTGTAGTTTTTGTCGTTTTCAGTAGCTTCTGCTGCAGGGATCTTTTTGTAACGTACGCCTTCTACGTAGTCGTTACCTTCTGCGTCATATACCCAGCCGCCTGCTTCGAGAACTGCAATAGCGCTGTCGAGGGAGGTTGCATAAGTATCGAGGAGCATGCCCTGATCAACTGCTGCTTTGTACATCCAGGAACCTGCATAGTAAGGACCATCAACAACGCCGCCGTAACCGCCGGTGAAGTCTTTAGCAAAGGTTGCACGGTCCATGCAGTATGCGACAGCCTGACGAACTTCGGTGAACTGTGCAGGACCGTAGTCAGCACGGAAGCCGAGTTTACCATAGCCAGCGCGGCTGTAGTGAGAATATACGTATGCGCCGTTGGAGTTATCAGCGAGAGCAAGAGCTTCGTTGGTTTCGTCGCCGCCGGTGATACCTGCGATTACGTCGAGGTTGCCGGATTTAAGGTCTTCAAGCTGAGTGGAAGAGATGATCTTCTTGTAAACAACTTTTGCGATCTTAGGAGTGGTGCCTTCGTAGTTGCCTGCGAAGTAGGGGTTTACTTCGAGGATAGCGGATTTATCGCCATCATCATAAGAGGTTACCATGTAAGGACCAGAATAAGGATAAGTGGTATCGGTATTTCTGGAGGACTCAAGGATATGAGCAGCCATTACATAGTTGTCGCCGTCTTTTGCATAGAATTCGTCGGTGAGGTATGCGCCGTTACCATCATCAGCAACATCGCAATCGCCGAGCCAGATACCGAGATACTGTGCAGCAAAGCCAGCATAAGCGATATCATAATAATAAGGAACATGTTCATCAGCAATGGTTACAGAGAAGGTGTAATCATCGATGAGACGAAGACCGGAAAGTTCTTTAGTACCGGAACCTTCAGTGCCGTCATAAGTTGCAAAGGTGTCATAACCAACGATTCTCATAGCGGACATGTGGTCTTTACCTGCAGCCTGTGCAGCAACAGGAGTGGAGAATACGAGGGTGGATGCAATGTAGTTCTTTGCAGTTACAGGAGAACCATCGGAGAAAAGGAGACCTTCTTTGATGGTGATGGTGAAGGTTTTGGAACCATCATCGTTCATAACTTCTTCGTGTGCTGCAACAACGGTATCGTTCCACTGATAGCCGCCTTCTTTGGTGGTTGCAACGGTTTCAAGACCAACGGTGAGGTTTTCAACGTCAAGGTCTGCAGCGCCGGGGTTAGTACCACCGAAAGTGGAATAACGGAATTTACCGGAAAGGTCGGTAGTGTTACCGATGATGATGCTGTTATCGGCTTTTGCAGAGGTCCAGTCGATAAGAGCAGCAGCAGGAGACCAATAGGGGTTGGTCGGGAATTCTACAACGCCTTCGATCTGTGCGTTATAGAGGTCGTAGTACTCGTTGGAATAAAGCGGTACTTCGGGAAGGAGATAGTTCCATCTCTGCATATAGAGTTTCCACCAGTTGGCGTAAACATCGTCAGCAGTCTGCCACCAGCCGCCTTCGGGTACTTCAACGTTGTATACCATTGCCATGGTGAGGAAGTCGAGACCGAGTTCATATTTTACGCCATCTCTTTCGATGTAAGCAAAACCGGTTTCGGGATCTTCTTCGACGTCAGCGATAGTGGTATCAGCGCCGAACTGTTCGTAAAGAGAGATGTAATCTACACCATACTCTTTGTTTGCGAGACTTTTGAGTTCTGCAACAACTGCTTCAACTTCGGGCTCTGCGGGAGTTTCGGGTTCAGCAGGAGTTTCGGGCTCAACAGGCTCATTGCCGCATGCTGCGAGGGAAAGAACCATCATTGCGGCAAGAAGAAGTGCGAGAAATTTCTTCATTTTGAATTTCCTCCTTAATTATTATTATGTCATACAATAACCAACAATATTTCATTGTGTATAACATCCATAATATTATATACGCATCAGGCGAGAATGTCAATGAAAAAGTTGAATTTTTCTACAATTACTGAATAAATTGATGTAAAAAAATGCAAAAATAAATCAAATTATTCGTGTAAAGTTTTAAACCTTTGCAGTTAAAAATAAAACCCGCAGAAAACTGCGGGTTTTATTTAATAATAACTCATTCTTCTTTTCTTTATATGCTTATCAATTATTTTAAAAACAAAATAAATTAGTACTACAGCAATAAGAAAAATCGTCTGGAAAACAACAGAACTGCTTCCCTGTGCCATAATGTCGGTCCAAAGCTTATCGGTAAAAGCGCTTGTTTCCGCAGGAAGAGTAAGAAGCGCATCAAGAGAACCTATAAGTTCATCGTCCGGATATGCAATTTCGTTTTCAACAAGTTCTTCGTCAAGAAGTTCCATTGCGCCCATATGCGGAGTAGAATACCCTACGTAATAACTGTTTGCGGCTGCAACTGTGGATTCACACATATAGTTTATATACATTTCTGCAGCTTCTTTATTTTTAGCTCCGGTGGGAATACACATTGAATCTATAAAAATACTTGTGTTTTCGGGAATGAAGAAGTCAAGATCTTCGTTAACGTCCATCATAAGGACTGCATCACCGTTATAATACGGAGCAACCGCAGCTTCCCCACCCTCCATTTTGTCATAAATCTCGTCCATAACATAAGCCTGAACAAGCGGTTTCTGTGCGCGAAGGTGTCCTGCAGCTTCTTCAATTTCCATTTGGTCAGTTGTGTTGAAATCATAACCAAGGTCAAGAAGCGAAAGAGCAAAAGCATCACGGGAGTTGGAAAACATAAGCATATTATCGGCATATTTTTCATTCCAGAGAATGTTCCAGCCGGTAAGATCCTCTTCATCTACCATTGTGGTATTATAAATTATACCGACAACTCCCCAATACATCGGAACGGAATATTCGTTGTTTGGGTCAAAGTTTTCGTTTTTGTATTTTTGATCGATGTATTTATAGTTCGGAATGTTTTCAAAATCAAGTTTCTGAAGCATTCCTTCGTTTATCATCTTTCCGATCATATAATCGGAAGGAACGATAACATCATAATTTGTTCCGCCGCTGCGAAGCTTTGTATAAAGTTCCTCGTTGGAAGAAAACAAAGTATAATTTACTTTAATTCCTGTGAGAGCTTCAAAATCTTCGTTTACATCAAGAAAGTTTACTGAGTCATTGGCAACATATTCGCCCCAGTTGTAAACGTCGATTTCGATTCCCTGTCCCTGAAATTTCTGATAATAATCATAATCTTCAACTTCGGTGGAATAGCCTTCTGCCTCGCTGTAATAGCCAAAGGCAGAAACCGAGGAAATAGCAACCATAATTATAGCAAGGCAAAGAGTAAAAATTTTCTTCATTCAACCCTCTCCTTTCGCTATATTAAGTTTTGAGGATTTTCTATCCTTTCTTGCTCCGTTGATATTAACAAGAAGGAGGATAAAAAGCACAACAACAAACATAATGGTTGATAGTGCGTTGATTTCCGGGCTTACCTTCATTCTTACCATTGAATAAATTACAACTGAGAGTGTCTGGGAATCCGCCGCGCTTGTAAAAAAGCTGACCGCAAAATCATCGAACGAATAGGTTATAGAAAGAAGAAAACCTGCGGCAATTCCGGGCATAATTTCCGGAAGAACAACTTTTCTGAAAGCCTGGGTCGGGTTGCAACCCAAATCGAGAGCCGCGTTATAAATATTACGGTCAAGCTGACGAAGCTTAGGAAGAACGTTGAAAATTACAATCGGAACATTGAAAGTGATGTGCGCAAGAATAAGAGAAGTGAAACCAAGCTCCATTCTGATAAAAACAAAAAGAAGCATCAGGGAAACACCGGTTATGATATCCGGGTTTATCATAGGAAGATATGTTATATTAAGCAGCAATCCCTGGAGCTTTTGGTTCATTGCATTGATTCCGATGGCGGCAAATGTTCCGAGAACCACCGCACAAATTCCCGCAACAAGCGCAACGAAAAGAGTATTTGCAAAAGCACCGAGAATTATATCGTTTGTAAAAAGTTTTTCATACCATTTGAATGTAAAATCCGTGAAAACGGTACGGCTTTTTGCATCGTTGAAGGAAAAAACGATAAGAACCGCAATCGGCAGATAGAGGAAAGCATAAATTATGCCAACATAAAATTTAGAAAGAAATTTCATATTGCAATCCTCCCCTCTTTGTCGATATTATCGCTGTCAAACTGATTCATAACGCTCATGCAGATAAGAACAATTATCATAAGGACAAGCGAAATTGCGGAGCCAAGGTTCGGATTATAGTTGTTGCTTCCGAACTGCATTTCGATAAGGTCACCGACCATAAGTTCGGAACCGCCGCCGAGCATTCTGGAAATTACAAAGGTAGAAACGGAAGGTACAAAAACCATTGTAATTCCGGTTTTGATTCCCTGCATAGTCTGCGGAAGAATAACATTAGTGAAAACCTGGAAAGGATTTGCGCCAAGGTCCTGAGCAGCCTGGAGAAGAGAATGGTCCATTTTCATCATGACGGTATAAAGCGGAACTATCATAAAAGGAAGATAGTCATATACCATTCCGAGAACAACCGCACCCTGGGTATTTATCATTTCAAAAGGTCCTATTCCGAAAATTCCGAGAAAACGGTTCAAAAGGCCATTGTTTTCAAGAATAGTCATCCAGGAATAGGTTCTGAGAAGGAAGTTCATCCACATCGGAAGCATGATGAGCATGAACATTGTTCTTCTTATATTGCTGGTTTTTCTCGACATTATATATGCAAAGGGATATCCGAAACCAAGACAGATAACCGTTGCGACAAAAGCAAGAAAAAGAGATTTTATAATAACTGGAACATAATCCCCGACACGGATTATATTCTGCATTGTAAATTCGCCGCCGCTTGTTGTAAATGCAAAATAAGCAACCATTATAAGCGGAACAACAATGAATATCGCCATGAAAACGATATACGGAAAAGCAGGATAACGGGATTTTATCATTTTTCTTCCTCCGTCATCTTGTGCATAATATGTATATCGTCCGGAATTACGGAAAGTCCAACCTCCCTGCCCGGTTCTTCATAAAGTGTGGAATGAATTTTCCAGTTAAAACCATTCGTATCAATTACAACGATTTCATAATGAACGCCTTTGAAAATAATGCTTTCAACTTTTCCGGTAATCTGTCCTTTTTCCGGTTCGGATATTTTAATATCTTCCGGACGGATTACAACGTCAACATTTTCGTTTTCTTCAAAACCGAAGTCAACGCAGTCGAAATCTCTTCCGGCAAAATTAACAAGGTAATCCTTTTTCATAACGCCGTCGATAATGTTGGATTCACCTATGAAATCCGCAACAAAAGCGTTGATCGGCTCATTATAAATATCGATAGGCGTACCGATCTGCTGGATTTCACCGTCGCGCATAACAATAACCGTATCACTCATTGTAAGAGCTTCTTCCTGGTCATGAGTTACGTAGATAAACGTGATTTTTGTTTCGCGCTGAATTTTCTTGAGTTCGATCTGCATTTCTTTACGGAGTTTGAGGTCAAGAGCACCCAAAGGTTCATCAAGAAGAAGGACCTGGGGTTTGTTAATAAGAGCTCTTGCAATAGCAACACGCTGCTGCTGACCGCCGGAAAGAAGGTTAACATCGCGGCGTTCATATCCGCGCATATTAACAAGATCGAGCATCTCAAAAACTCTGTCGCGGATTTCTTTGTCCGGAACTTTTTTAAGGCGAAGTCCGAAAGCGATATTTTCGTAAACGTTCAGATTTGGAAAAAGTGCGTATTTCTGGAATACGGTGTTGACTTCCCTTTTATATGGCGGAAGATCGTTGATTCTTTTTCCATCAAAAAAAACGTCCCCGCTTTTGGGATTTACAAAGCCTCCGATTATACGCAAAGTGGTTGTTTTACCACAGCCGGAAGGTCCCAGAAGTGTGACGAATTCGTGGTTGCGGATATCCAAATTGATATGGCGAAGAACACTTTCCCCGTCAAATTCAACAACAATATCCTTTAAACTTATAATGGTATTATTATCCATTCTGCATCCCCCTTTTGCGGATTCAAGTCACGCAAGGTAAAAACAGGATCATCGGCCGCAGCCTCACCCATTTTTCATACTGCTTTTTACAGCATGGCCGCATTGCAATGAAAGATTTTGCAATGCGTGTTAAAAACCTGTCGACCCACCGCTTTCCTCTTGGAACCGACCCCGCAAAAGAGTGTTTTGTTCTAAACGTTGCCGCGCATAAGATTTCTACCGCTGTGCCCGGTTTTAGAAGGCTCCCGCTTGAAAGCAGTGTTTCATATGACAAAAAATTTCGGTCCAAACAATTCGTTTACGTTTTCTATCGCGGCTTTTCCAAAACGGTTTTGCTGCGACAGTTCCACCTCCTTCTGACCGAAGGTTTTTGTCAAACAACAGATGCAAAAATAACATTATAAATATACCATATAAAATGTTTTTGTCAATAATTATGACCTTTTTTATTAAATTTTTGTGAATTTTTATTTTATTTAAGAAGTTTTTCGCATTTTTTGTAATCCGGAAGATATTTTTCAATCAATTTATAAAAATTTTTACCGTGATTTTTATAAATAACATGAGCAAGCTCGTGAACAACAACATAATCTATTGCCTCAGCCGGATATTGCATCAGTCGCCAGGAATAACAAATGGAATTTTTTCCGCTGCAGCTTCCGAAACGTTTTTTTGCAGAAGTAATTTTTATTCCGGCATATTTTAAACCCATAAGTTTTGCAAAATATTCAGTTCTTCCTGCAAGATACGACAAAGCTTTCTCTTTGAGCATTGTTTCTTCTTCAGGCGAAAGAACAAACTTTTCATTGTGCTCACGTTTTTTTGTAATCTGTTTTTCGATCCATTTTTCGTGTTTCACAACAAATTTTTCAATATCTTCCGTGCTCATTTTCAAAGGTGCTTTAACAAGCGGCAAAAAATCGTCATCTATCGAAAGTTCAATTGTTTTTCTGTTGCTTCGGATAAGTTTATATTCCATTATTTCCTCCAAAAATTGACTGCAAACATTCTTTATGTTAGAATTAATTATAACATAGAAAGGAGCGTGATTGTATGGCTGATGAAGAAAATATGCTTAAAAAGCGTTTTTACGAACTTGCGGAAAGGGCGTATTCCAAAAACATCTATACTTTCACGGAATTCCTTTCCCCTGCGGAACAGGCTTTGCTTAAATCATGCATCAAAGGCGTTCCATACTTTTTTGAAGGCGGATATGAAAACGCAGAAAAAGCTATTTGTGTTTTCGGAAGCGAAGATCTTTGCGGATATACCGAACCTGCTCCGATTTCATATATAAAAATCGAGCCGTGCTCAATGAAGTTTTCGGGAGAACTTGTTCACAGAGATTTTCTCGGTTCGATTATGTCTTTGGGAATCCGAAGAAGTACACTGGGAGATGTTGTGGTTAAGAATAACGTTGCTTATGCTCCCTGCCTCGATAATATTGCCGATTATATCTGCGAAAATCTTGTTGAAATAAAGCATACTAACGTGCGATGCTCAAAAGTTGAGCATATACCCGAAGATGCACTTCCAAAGCCGGTTGAAAGCGAATTTGTTGTTGCTTCCGAAAGACTGGATTCCGTAATTTCATCAATATATAAAATCTCACGAAGCGAAAGCAAGGCTCTTTGTGAGCACGAAAAAGTCCTCGTCGGAGGCGTTCCGATGCTCAGCGCTTCATATACTCCGAAAGAAAGTGACATTGTATCAGTCAGAGGTTACGGAAAATTTATATATGTAGGAATTAAACTGGAAACTAAAAAAGGAAGACTTCGCTGCATTGCAAAAATTTATAAATAAAAAGAGCCGAAAACGGCTCTTTTATTTTTTTACTTTATTTTTTCTTAAAAAACCGATTTCGGTTCCGTTTGCAATTCTTTTTATATTTTCGATATGTTTGCACCACATTATTACCGAAATAATCGCAAAAACAGCAGCCAATATCTGCTCGTGTTTCAATAAAAAAGCATAAAGAGGAATTAATGCTGTTATTGTAAGCGCACTGATTCCAATATAATCCGTAATCAGTGTTATTGCAATAATAAGAATTCCAAAAAATATAAAAAGCTTCCAGTCATAGAAAAGAACCATTCCCATAAAAGGAGCAAGTCCTTTTCCTCCGTTGAATTTCATCCAGAACGGAAAAATATGACCGATGATCGCCATTGTTCCGGCAATTACTCCAGCCGTAAAATTTTGTGAAAATATCAGATAAACAATAAGCGCAGCAGTAAACGATTTAAAAATATCAAACGCACCAACGATTATCCCATAAATTTTTCCTACGGAAATAAAAACATTGGAAGCGCCTGCATTGTTCGATCCGACTTTTTTTATATCTATGCCGCGTTTTTTTGAAATTATATTAGCCATGTTGATACTTCCGAAAAAATATCCGATAAGAACACCGATTATATATTCCAAAGCACAGCCTCCCGTAAATTTATGATTCAATTATAAATCATAGCGGCCTTTTTTTCAATAATTATTGATTTTTCGGTCTTTTCTTTTTATTTCAAATATTGTAAAATTATATCATTCTTTTTTATCAGAGGTAGCCAATGAAAAACAAAGCAATGCTCGGAAATTTATGTTTGATTCTTACCGCTCTTATTTGGGGATGTGCATTTGTTGCCCAAAGTGTCGGAATGGAATATGTTGAACCGATTACTTTTAATGGAATACGATGCATAATCGGCGGAATTGTGCTGATAATCGCAAATTTTGCTTTTGATTCCGTAAAAAAGAAAAACGGAACATACAGAAAACCTGAAAAATCCGAACAAAAAGAACTTATCAAAGGCGGAATAATCTGCGGAATCATAATCTTTTTTGCTTCAACAATACAGCAAATCGGAATTTCCCAGACAACCGTTGGAAAAGCGGGCTTTATTTCCGTTCTTTATATCCTCATCGTTCCTTTCTTCGGCCTTTTGATGAAACAAAAGCTTCCCAAAATGATATGGATCTGCTGTGCTCTTGCGGTAGCAGGTCTTTATCTTCTTTGCATGAACGAAAGCCTTTCCGTAAGCAACGGAGATTTGGTTGTTCTGATAAGCGCGGTCGCCTATGCAGTTCATATCCTTGCAATAGGACATTTTGCGCCTAAGGTAGATTGCGTTAAACTCTCCTGCCTCCAGTTCCTTGTTTGCGGTGTAATTTCTGTTGTCGTTATGTTTATTTTTGAAAAACCCAACCTTCAAAATATTCTTAATGCCTGGCTGCCCATTATCTATGCCGGTGCTCTTTCCGGCGGAGTTGGATACACTCTTCAGACTGTCGCACAAAAATGGACAAAGCCAAGCGTTGCTTCCCTTCTGATGAGTCTTGAATCGGTTTTTGCCGTTCTTGCCGGGGCTGTTATTCTTCACCAGATTCCGACTCTTCGGGAATCAGCAGGCTGCATCCTTATGTTTATTTCAATTATAATAATCCAGCTTCCCGAAAAACAGAAAGGAGCCGTTGCAAAATGAAATCTGAAATTGTTTCCGTTTGCGGAAATACCAAATATCACTGTGTAAGACTCCACAGAGGCGAAGACCTTCTTAAATCCATCGAGGAACTTTGTAAAGAAAAAGAAATTAATGCCGGATTTGTTGCTTCCGGCGTCGGGTGTATTTCAAAAGGAAAAATCCGCGATGCTTCCGGTATAACGATTCGCGAAATTAACGAAGATTGCGAAATTGTAAGTCTTAACGGAACGGTAAGCGCAAAACGCTGTCATCTTCATATAGCGCTTTCAAAAGAAGATTTATCAACTATTGGAGGTCATCTTTGCGAAGGCTGTTTAATAAACACAACCTGCGAACTGATAATTGCCGAAATTCCGGAAACAGAAATCTCCATTGAAGATGACCCGGAAACCGGATATGATGAACTTATATTTAAAAAAGCGGAGTGAATTTCACTCCGCTTTTTTTACAAGATTATGCTCCATTGATCAAATTCAAATAAACCGTTTCCGTGGAAAAGTTTTTCCTGTTTTTTAATTTCCATCAAACCTTTATAAACATCAGAAATTATCTCCGTTTGAATATCCATACTGTGATGAGCCGGAAAAACACGGTTAACCGGAAGTTTACTTATCTTCTGAACAGATTCAATATATTTTTCCGGGTCGGTTGAATCATAATTTGCAAAAAGAGTTCCTTTATAAATCAAATCTCCAGAAAAAAGATAGCCTGTTTTTTCTTCAAAAAAACACATATGACCCGGAGAATGTCCTGGAGTATGCAAAACTTCGATTTTTCTGTTTCCTAAATCTATGATATCTCCATCAATAAGAATCTTTTTGGGATTACCTTGAAAAACCGCATAATCATCAACATTTATAAACCCCGTCAAGTTGTTTCCCTTTACAAGCATTTTTCGAACGAACTCGTTCGAAAGAGGAAAATTTTCTTCAATCCAGTCTTTTTCAGATTCGTGAACGTAAAATTCCGAAAATTTCCAAAGTCCGCCTATATGATCCCAATGAACGTGGGTCGGAACGGCCATGACCGGCTTATTGGTGATTTTCAAGACTTCTTTTGAAATATCCGAAACTCCGAGACCGGTATCGATAAGAAGAGCGTTTTCTTTTCCGACAAGAAGATAACAGTTTGTTTCTTCCCAATGATTCGGTTCGCTTATCACAAACGTATTCTCATCAATTTGCTTTGTCAAAAACCAGTTTTCCATATCATTTATTCCCGAAAATATTTTCGAACTGTGCCGGTCTTACATAAGCTGTTTTATAATGTTCATAAACAGCTTTTCCCGGAGCCGAACCGGAAGGTTTTTTCACGTTTCTGATTTCGGTATAATCCACCGGAACAAGCGAAGATTCCCTTGCCTTTGAATTATAAGCCGCGACTATTGCCGCCTGCTGTATCGTAGTTTCCGGAACTTCCCTGCCCTCAGTAACAATTACCGTATGAGAACCATGTATTTTTTGAGTATGGAGCCAGATATCATGTTTTCTGGAATCTTTAAAGGTAAGTTTATCGTTCTGGATGTTGTTTCTTCCACAAAGAATACGAAAACCATCTGTGGAAATATATTCTTTCGGCGCAAGTTTCACCGGTTTCTGGTTGTTTTTTCGGTGATTTTTAAGATATCCCTGCGCAACAAGCTCTTCACGGATAGCGACAACTTCATCATCGGTTCTTGCTCTTGAAAGAAGATCAAAAACAGACTCAATATACGAAAGTTCCGCTTCGCCTTTTTCTATAAATTTTTTAAGCATTCTTTCTGCCGTATCAGCTTTGCGGTATTCGCTGAAATAATGCTGAGCATTCTGATTTGGTGTAAGACGCGGATCAAGTTTTACTTCAACCGGTTTGCAGTTATCATAATAGTTTTCCAGAACAACAGAAGTCATTCCTTTTTCAATCATCCAGAGATTGGCGTGGATAAGTTCACCTTTAACACGTAGAATATCCCTTTCGGTGGAACGGGCAAGTTCCTGCCTCTGCACGTCAAGTTTTCTTGAAATTCTGTCCGCAAGGTTTGTAACAAATTTAAAAAGGTCGTTGGAACGCTGTTTCATTCTGTCCGCTCCGGAACGTTCAGAATAGAATTTATCCAGCATTTCGCTGAAGGATCCAAATTTACGAACTTCCGTTGCGTCACCATATTGACTTACTTTGATAAAAGTAAAATCAAGCGGGTGTCCGTTTTCTTCGATCACCATATATGGATCCGCATTTCCGTTTTTTATGCTTTCCGAAATTTTTTCAAGGCAGCTTGCAAGCTTTTCAAAATCATCGTTTGTTAAATCATGTGTTTTGGTATCAAAACCTCCGGTTACGATTTCGGAAATTTCACGGCAAACAATCGGAGAAACGCCGTCAAGATTTTCCATAAGAGCTTTTGAAAGCGGAATATCTCTTCCGTTTTTAAGCCTCGATGCAAGTTCCATGCAGTCAATATCGAGAGTATTAAGTTTATTCTGTGCCGGCGGAAAAACGTAAGTCATTCCGGGCATAACCTGGCGGACCGATGACATATCTGCAGTAACACGTTTTATCGCATCAATAATCCTTCCGTCAGGACCAATAAGCATTATGTTGCTGTGTCTTCCCATTATTTCAACAGCCAGCTTAATAATCACAGGATCGCCGAATTCATTATAAGTGGAAAATGAAATGTGAAGCATTCTTTCAAGACCGAACTGTTCTATTTCAACAAGTTTGGCTCCGGAAAGATGCTTTCTCATAAGCATACAGAACATCGGAGGATTTTTGGGGTTGTCAACAGAACTTTCGGTAAAATGAATTCTTGGGCCGGAGGCGGAAGCCGATATCAAAAGCTTTCCGTTGCCGCCGTTCCAGCGAAGAGCAATAACAAGTTCTTCTTTAGATGGTTGATGAATTTTATCAACTCTTGCTCCAATTAATTTTTCCGATATTTCATTTTTGAGCATGCTCAGCGTGATTCCGTCAAGTGCCATTCGTGCTCACCTCGTTTTTTACAAATTATTTTGACCAATATCTTGCAGGATCTTCCGAAACTTCGGAAACAACTATTTCGGTATCGCTGAATTCTTCCGCAAGTTTTTTTGCAAGAGGTTCTATTACGGTATTTTCAGTGCAGAAATGTCCTGCATCAAGAACGCAGAAGTTATCTCTTCTCATATCGATAAAAAGATTATGTTTGATATTTGCCGTTACATAAGCATCAGCTCCGGCATTCATAGCAAAAGGATATAAATCTCCGCCGCTTCCTCCGCAAACAGCAACTTTTTTAATCTTTTTCTCGGCAGGAGTATATTTTATTCCGCCGACGTTTATTTTTTCTGCAACATATTTTACAAATTCTTCACAGGTGAGTTCCTTTGAGAGTTCTCCAATTCTCATAAGGCCTTCCCCGTCATCAACTTTAACGATATTTTTGAGTTCCAAAGCTGCCGCAAGACAGTCGTTAACTCCGCCGTCTGCAATATCAAGACAAGTATGCGCGCTTATTATTGCAATACCTTTTTGTGCGGCAAGAAAAGCGATATTTTTAGGATGGATTTCTTTTAGCGCACCGAAAATCACCGGATGATGGCTGATAACAAGTTCCGCTCCGATTTGTTCCGCTTCATTGAGCACCGGTTCCGTTACATCAAGAGCAAGCAAAACTTTTTTTACGCTTTTATCTCCATCGCCTACAAGAAAACCTGAATTATCCCAGCTTTCCTGAGTTTCAAACGGTGCAATTTTATCGATAAATTTATAAAAATCCAATACTTTACTCATAAATCGTTCTCCGTTTCATTGGCTTGTTCTTCGATCATATCCGCAAGCTGAATATGGCTAAGTGCGTGTTCCCTTTCTTTTTCAGAACGCAGAAGTCCGGAAGCAATTCCACGCTGGATATTGGCCTGCCAGCGAACATATTTAAGTGCAAACTCATCATTTTGTCCGAGAAGTTCGCCGGTAAGGCAATAGAGATCGTCTGGGATTTCACTTCTGCCAATATAATCAGCACTGATAACTGTATAAAGATGTTTTTCAACTTCAACAGCTTTTTCTGCGTCAATATTCCATCCGTTTTCGCAAAGCCAGCGGCGAAGCATATCCGACCGGGACATCGGCTGAAGAACAAGATGAACTTTTTCGCTTCTTACCCAGTCAGTTCCCTCAAGGATTCCTATAATCGTTTCTCCGCCCATTCCGCAGATCAAAATTTCATCAATTTCGTTTTCCGGAAGACCTTTTAATCCATCTGTAAGAACAGTTTCAATTTCGTCTTCAAGCTTCATCTCACGAATAAGTTTTTTTGCACTTTCAAGAGGTTTGATATTGATGTCAGTTGCAAAACCGCGGGTGCAGATTCCTTCGCTTACAAGATAGCATATAAGATATCCGTGATCGGTTCCAACATCTGCCGCAACAGTACCTTCTTTTACAAATTCTGCAGCGGCAGCAAGTCTTAAATCAAGCTTTTCCAAAAAAGTTTCCCCGTTTCATATAAAACTTAAGGCAGCCCTGAAACCATGGCTGCCAAAATAATTTATTGATTTTCCTGTTCCGCAAAATATTTATTTATCTTTGCAACAATGTCTTCGCATTTAACACCATGTACCTCACAGGCTTCTTCAATGCTTTCGCCTCTGGACATCGGACATCCAAGACAATGCATTCCCATTTCAAGGAAGAAAACTCCGGTTTCTTTATCATAATCAAGAATATCGCCAATAATTGAATCTTTGGTAACCTGATATGCCATTTTATATATCTCCTTTTAATTTTGTTATGTATATATTATAATTCCCAAACCTTTTATTTTCAATATATTATTAAAAATCATTCTTCCGAATTTTTTGAATGTTCGCAAATTTCTTTAAGAACACATCTGTCGCATTGGGGTCTTCTGGCAATGCAAACCGCTCTTCCGTGAAGGACCAATCTGTGGCAGAAATTATTTGACTCTATGGGATCGAGTATTTCGCGAAGTTCAATTTCACACTTTGCAGGATCTTTTGTTGTGGTAAAACCAAGAAGGTTTGTTATTCTTATGCAGTGTGTATCACAAACAACAGCCGGTTTTCCATAAACGTCACCCACAACAAGGTTTGCGGTCTTTCTTCCGATTCCCGGAAGTTTTATCAGCTCTTCGACCGTATCGGGAACAATTCCGCCGTATTCATTCACAAGCATTTTGGAAGCAAGAGAAATATCATGCGCTTTTGTTTTATAAAAGCCGCACGAACGGATTATATCGCTGATATCCTGCTCATCAGCCTCCGCAAGAGCTTCAAGAGTGGGATATTTTGAATAAAGTACCGGTGTTACCATATTGACCCTTGCATCGGTGCATTGAGCTGCAAGGCGTGTTGCAAAAAGAAGTTCATGCGGTTTTACATATTCAAGAGAACAAATCGCGTCCGGATATTCTTTTTTAAGAAGTTCAACCGCTTTTGCGGCAAGTTCCTTTTTATCCAAAAAATCCCCTCCAATCAATACAAATACAGAATATTCTTTTTGAACATTATTGTCAAGCAAGAGAATTGTTTTAAAAATATCTTTTCAAAACAGCTTGAAAAAAATATGTATAAGTGTTATTATAATTTTACATAATTGTGCCAAAGGAGCGTGCAAAATATGTCTGAAATTACTGTTAAAATTAAAGATAACCAGAAAGATGCTTATTCTGTTCGCCTTGCTGTTTTTGTTGCCGAACAAAAATTTCAGAACGAATTTGATGATATCGATAATATCTGCGAATATGTAACTCTTCACGACGGCGAAAAAGCAATTGCAACCGGAAGATACTTCCCCGACCCAAAAGGCCGCGAAGGTGTTTTTGTTTTCGGAAGAATCGCCGTTCTCAAACCTTACCGCGGAAATCATATCGGTATGTCCGTTATTGCCGCTCTTGAAACTGCTGCCAAACTTAAAGGCGGCAAAAAGGCTATTCTTCTTGCAAAAGACAGTGCAACAGGTTTTTATGAAAAATGCGGTTTTGTAAAATGTAACGCTCCCGTTGTTTACAGCGAGGCAAGACCCTGCCACTGGATGGAAAAAAATATTTAAAAATTTTAAAAAAGCACTTGCAATTTTTGTTTTGACGTGATATAATAATCAGGCACTCAAAAATTGCATATATCGCGGGGTAGAGCAGCTCGGTAGCTCGTCGGGCTCATAACCCGGAGGTCGTTGGTTCAAATCCTTCCCCCGCAACCAGAAAAAATCTCTCGGACATTTGTCCGGGAGATTTTTTGTTATACCAAATAATTATATTTATAATTAAATCATTGAAAAGGAAATCAAAAAACAGTATATTATAGATATATAAACTATTTGGAGGTGATTTTTTGTCGGAAATATATTATCTTCAAAATCGATGGAAACTTGAAGGCAAAAATCTTTATTATTACGGTTTAAGAAACGAAAACAACCTTTTTAAAAACACCATCAAACTTTCTTTATCTGAAAGAAAAATCATCTCTGCCCTTCCCTGTGAACTCAATAAATCCGAACTTAATATTCTGAAACGATTTATCGGCAATCAAATAGTCAAGGAAGATAAACTGAAAAAGATCCCGGTTTCTTTAAGCGAAGCAAGATTTTGCAAAAATTGCTGTGCAAACGATTTTATTATTCCCGGACTGGAATTTGATAAAAACGGTCTTTGTCCGATGTGTCATACAAAAGAAGAAACAAAACATTTAAAAAGCGTAGTTCCTCTTGTTTATGATATTCCACATTCAGAAAAATCCCGTTTTGATATAGCTCTTTTCTATACCGGCGGCAAGGATTCAACTTTTTTGCTCTATTATCTTGCAAAAGTTAAAAAACTTCGTGTTCTTGCCCTTACCTGGGAAATACCTTTTATCTCGGAATCCGCAAAGCAAAGTATTGAAAATGCAAAAAAACACTTTTCAAATGTTGAATTCATCACAAGAAAAATCAATGATAATGATCTTAGAAAAATTTATAAAAAACTTTATGAATTAAGCGAAAACACATGTGCCTGCCCTTCCCTTGCCTATATTATTTTTTATCCGGAACTTGTTGCAAATAAAATTCCCTATTTTATGGCAGGAAACGAGCCTGTCCAGATGCTTGGACTTTATTATAATCACATGTCGCCGAAGTTTGTTTATAATCTGGATAAAAACAAATGGCTTAATGCCTTGGTTAATTTCGGAAGGGTCGTAACTTTTCATCCCCCTTTTAAGCCCGGTCAGCTGCAAACTCTTATGACAATGAAACAGCTGTCAAGAAATGACAGCAAAATTATGGATTTTTTCGGATATTCAAATCCGCTTGTTTCCAATATAGTAAAAGCCATCGGTGAAGTTCCGGAGCTTATACCGCCATTCAAAAACGCTATCCGTGTTTCTTCCAGAAGCGGAAACATTCCGGCTTTTGTACATCTGGATTTTAACGAAATCTGCGGCGGAAAATATGATTGGAAGAATGTCAAAAACATTTTGATTGAAGAATGCGGATGGATTCCGCCTTCTGAAGACAAAAAAGCTTTGCACACAAGCTGTAAAATTGAAAGATGCAAGGACCGATCCCAGTTTATACGTTTTTATAACTGCAAGAGCAAAATGATTCCTTTCAGTGCTCTTGAAATTTCTCTTGCAAGCCAGAATACCCTTAATTCAAAAGAAGCAATAATGTACGAAATGGAACATTGCCTTGGTTTTTCTCTGGAAGAGCTGCCCGAATGTTCTTTAATGTGTGATTATCTGGAGGATAAAAAATGAACCGGCTCTTTTATTTTTCCGGAAGCGGAAAAAGCAAAAGATTTGCTGAATTTCTCGGCAAAGAACTTAAAATCGAACCGGAAGATCTTACAAAAACAAAAAATTTTTCAGCAAATACTTCTGTTATTGTATTTCCTGTTTATTGCCAGAACATTCCCGATCCGGTTGTTACTTTTATTGAAAAATTAAATACGGATAAAATTGCTTTTGCAGCAACTTACGGAAGGAAATCTTACGGAAACGTTATTGAAGAAGCTGCTGAGCTTTCAGGTTCTGAATTTATCGGCGGAATCTGTGTTCCGTGCGGCCACAGCTTTCTTTCCGAACCGGATGATTTTGAATTTTCATCGGTAGTTAAATTTGTTGAACGTATTAAAAATCCGCATAAAGCTTTTTGTGAACCTTCTCATAAGGATTTTTATGCGGACTTAATTCCTGCCAAAAGAACCAGAATTGGCGTTAAGATAACGCGAAATGATTTTTGCAACAATTGCGGTATATGTGAAACCAATTGCTCTATGGGCGCGATAAAAAACGGATATACCAATAAAAACTGTATAAGATGTCTTCGCTGTGTTACAGAATGTCCTCAAAAAGCATTGGAATTTAAAACTCTGTGGTTTATGAAGGTTTATCTTACAGCTAAAAGAAAAAATGAAGTTAAATTATATTTATAAATTACTTGACAATTCTGTATCGTTACCTATATAATATACCCCGTATTAGGCATTGCCTCGATCCACGTTTGTCAGGGAAAAATTCTTGGCAAACGTTTTTTTATTATGTTTTTCGAAAGGACTTTTGAAATGGATATTTTAAAAAATAAATTGAAAAAGCTGTTTCCTTTTTTCTGTATTATTTTTGGAAACATAATCTATGCACTTACGATCAAGCTTTTTGTTCTTCCTTCCGGAATAGCTTTGGGCGGAACAACGGGTATTGCACTTATCGTTGAATATTTTTTCCATATTCCCATTTCGGTTTTTGTCCTTGTTTTCAATATAGTTATGCTTTGCATCGGTTTTTTTATTCTCGGAAAAGCATTTGCAATGACAACAATATTAAGTTCTTTCTGCTACCCTATTTTTCTTGAAATCTCCAACCGTATCTTCGGCGATTATTATTTTACTGACGATGTATTTCTTTGTTCAATTCTCGGTGGTGTTGGTATAGGATTTGCCCTTGGTCTTGTAATAAGATCCGGTGCATCCACAGGCGGAATGGATATTCCTCCCCTTGTTCTCAATAAACTTTTCCATATTCCGGTTTCAACAAGCCTGTATGCATTGGATTTTATTGTTGTAATACTTCTTGCAATGTTCAAACCAATGGATCTTATCCTTTATGGCATAATCTTCACTTTTGTATATACCTTTTTCCTTGACAAAACCCTTATTCTTGGAAAATCCAGAACAGAAATCAAAATTGTTACAAGAAAAGCACATGAAATCACTGATGCAATTCTCACCCAGATCGACCGCGGCGTAACCCTTCTTCATGCCGAAACCGGTTATAAACATTACGAAACCGAAGTGGTCATGTCCATTGTTTCCAATCGCGAAATTGCCAGGGTTGAACGTCTTGCACACGGCATTGACCCTAAATGTTTTATCATAATAAGCCATGTTTCCGAAGTCCGCGGAAGAGGTTTTTCCACTGCAAGAAAATACAAAAAACGTCCTGAAGATATGTAACTTATAAAATAAAAAAGCCCGTGCTCAAATGAGCACGGGCTTTTTTATCCTATCAGCTTTGAAGTTTCATATCTCCTGCTTTAATAAATCCCATTTTTTTCATTATAAAATAAAAAATATAAGAGAGCACAGCAGGAAGAACAAAACAAACCATTAAAAGTCCAAACCACATGTTTGCCCCGCCGTTCATATCTGTAATAACACCAAGAGGACCTACAAGACCGCAGGTTCCCATTCCAGCGGAAACTCCGGTACATTCAAGCTTAAACAAAAGCGTGCTTACAGGACCTGTTATTGCAGAAGCAATCGTCGGCGGAATCCATATTGTCGGTTTCTTTATAATATTGCTCATCTGAAGCATTGAAGTTCCAAGCCCCTGGGCAAAAAATCCTCCCCAACCGTTATCCGCAAAACTAATAACTGCAAATCCTATCATCTGAGCACAGCAACCCGCTGTTGCTGCACCTCCGGCAATCCCGCTTATACCTATCATTGCGCAGATTGCGGCGGAAGAAATAGGAAGGGTAAGAATCATTCCAACAACAACGGATATTACGATTCCCATAAGAAGCGGCTGCATTTCTGTTGCAGTGTTTATAAAATCTCCAAGCCAGTACATAATGTATGCAATCGCAGGACAAATTAATTTAGAAATTGCATATCCGGCTACAATTGTTACCGTTGGTGTAACAAGAATATCAACTTTTGTTTTCTTTGATACAAGCATTCCGATTTCAACCGCAACAATTGCCGCAACGTAAGCTCCTGCGGGTCCTGCCGTATAGGCGATCGTTTCGCCGTTTTCAAGAAGAATTGTTGCGCCGAGAGAATAAGAAAGACTTCCGACCGCTGCGCAGGAAAACATAACAAGCGGGTCTGCTTTGAGAGAATATGCAATTGCAACACCTATCGCCATTCCGGAAGCACCCTGGGCAAAAGTTTTCATTTCGGCAAAAAAACTGCCGATTCTGTTAATCATTTCGTTTGAAATATAATCCGGCCCAAGATATGTTCCGATTGTTCCAAAAATCGTTCCGATAAGGAGCGATGCAAAAAGTCCGAGAGCCATTGCAGACATTGCATCAATGAAATATTTTTTGGCATATTTTTTAATCTTTTCCAAAACCATTCATCTCCATAGAAAAAATTTGTAATTTTATTGTAGCACTAAACAACATACATTGCAAAAAATATTTTAAAATTATATAATAATATTATTAAAATTTAAGGAGATTTTTAATGAAACCCATAATCGGTATTTTGCCTTCTTTTGATGAAGAAAAAAAACAAATATTTCTTGACCAGTTATATATGGACGCTGTAATTGAATCCGGCGGAACTCCTTTTGTCTTTCCTCTTTCCGAAGACCCAAAAATTATTTTTGAAGCTTTGGAAGAAATCGACGGCCTTATCCTTTCCGGCGGAACCGACATTGATCCAAAATATTACGGTGAAACAAATTCCGGAAAAAGCCTTGGCATCAATGAATTCCTTGATAGATGTGAAGCTGCGGTAATTCGTCTTGCCCTTGAAGCAGATATTCCGGTTCTCGGAATTTGCCGCGGAATGCAGGCTCTTAACGTTTTTTGCGGCGGAAGCCTTATTCAGGATATTCCTTCCGAACGCGGAATTTCCGTTACACACAGCCTTGCAAAGCCCGAAATTGCATTCCACAAAATTTTGGTTGAAAAAGCTTCTCCCCTTTCCGATGCAATCGGATTCGGCGAACATCTTATAAACAGCTATCATCA
Source organism: Oscillospiraceae bacterium (assembly GCA_018110905.1). GTDB lineage: Bacteria > Bacillota > Clostridia > Oscillospirales > Ruminococcaceae > UMGS1668. The sequence continues at coordinate 2,793 of JAGBAZ010000022.1, read as the reverse complement.
CCAGGCGGTAAAAAATATTGCTCCGGATTTTTCTTCCTGCGCCGTTGCCGAAGACGGAATTGTTGAAGCATTTTATCACAAAAATAAAAAATTTGTCCTTGGCGTTCAATGGCATCCGGAACGCGACCGCGAAATTGCTGTAGATAACAAAAAAATCATAGATAAATTCATAAGCGTTTGTATTGGGGATAAAAAATGACAAAAACAGTTCTTATAACCGGTGCTTCTTCCGGAATCGGACTTGAATTTGCAAAAATTTTCGCAAAAAAAGGCGATAATGTAATTCTTGTTGCAAGAAATGAAGAAAAGCTTGTAGATATCAAAAAACATCTTACTGAAAAATATAATAATTCCAATTGTTTTTATGCAAAAGATTTATCTGTTCCAAACGCCGCAAAGGAATTGTTTGATGAAATTACATCAGATGGCAGAAAAGTTGATTATCTTATAAACAATGCAGGTTTCGGCGATAACCATAAATATCTACACGCGGATTTTGATACTCACGAAAAAATGGTTAACCTGAATGTTATTGCATTAATGGAATTATGCTATTATTTCGGACGTGTTATGTGCAACCAGGGAAGCGGAAAAATTCTTAACGTAGCTTCCGTTGCTGCTTTTTCCTCCGGACCTTATATGTCAGTTTATTATGCTACAAAAGCATTTGTTCTTTCAATTTCGGAAGCTCTTGCTGAAGAATTCGGAGAAAAAGGTGTTTCAGTAACATGCCTTTGTCCCGGTCCTACCGAAAGTAATTTTGGAAAAGTTTCTGATTTTGGAAAATCCAATGCATTCAGATATCTTGGCGTAGCAAAAGCTTCCGATGTGGCAAAAGCCGGATATAAAGCTATGATGAAAGAAAAAACCTTGCATTATCATGGTTTTAATGTTAAAGCAATGGCTTTTTTAACAAGGCTTTCTCCCCGCTTTATCAATACAAAATTTGCAAAAATCATGAATGATACCAGCGCACAAAACAAACATAAACTGTAAACCAATTACACTTTACATAAATAAAAGCCCGCATTTGCGGGCTTTTATTTATTATTTATATTATTTTTCAAAAAATCTTTCGCCAAGACCATATTGTTCAACAACAAAGTCCATATCTTTATCACCGCGGCCGGAAAGACAAACAAGAATCGAACCGGTATCATGCTCCTTGGCATATTTCATTGCATAAGCAACCGCATGAGAACTTTCGACCGCCGGAATAATACCTTCAAAACGGCAAAGTTTATAGAACGCTTCCATCGCTTCCTCGTCACTGATTGCAACGTAATTTACACGGCCAACATCGCGAAGGAATGCATGTTCGGGACCAACGGAAGGATAGTCGAGTCCGCTTGCAATGGAATAAACCGGGCTTGGTTCACCGTTTTCGTCCTGGAGAAGATAACTGTTGAAACCATGGAGAATACCGGGTTTTCCGTATGCCATGGATGCAGCGTGATCACCCACAGCAGATCCTCTTCCAAGAGGTTCAACGCCGTAAATATCGACCGGATCTCCAAGGAACGGAACAAACATACCAATAGAGTTTGAACCGCCGCCAACACAGGCCGTTACTGCATCCGGAAGAATTCCGGTCATTTCAAGGAACTGTTCCCTTGCTTCAATACCTACGATGGACTGGAAATCACGAACCATTTTCGGGAACGGATGAGGACCGACAACCGAACCGATGCAGTAAATAGCATCTTTATATTCGTTCATATATGCTTCAAATGCGGCGTCCACAGCCTCTTTAAGGGTTTTAAGTCCTTTTGTAACAGGAATTACGTTAGCTCCGAGAAGCTTCATTCTGGTGACATTGGGAGCCTGTTTTTCAATATCGACTTCTCCCATATAAACGTCGCACTCGAGACCGAAATAAGCAGCAGCAGTTGCTATTGCAACGCCATGCTGACCGGCGCCGGTTTCTGCTATAAGTTTTTTCTTGCCCATATATTTTGCAAGAAGTCCTTCTCCCATGCAGTGGTTAAGTTTGTGAGCACCGGTATGGTTAAGGTCTTCCCTCTTAAGATAAATCTGACATTTACCAAGATGATTGGAAAGTCTTTCACAATGATAAACCGGGGTGGCTCTTCCCTGGAATTCTTTTCTTATTCTGCGAAGCTCGTTGATAAACTGAGCGCTGTGACAGATTGTTTCATAAGCATTATCAATTTCTTTAAATGCGGGAACAAGTTCATCCGGAATAAACTGTCCGCCGAAAGTTCCGAAAAATCCTTCTTTATTGGGGTAATCTCTGAGATAACGGTCAAAATCTTTATAGCTCATATACATAGTAATTAATTCCTTTCAAAATAAATTTGTTTTATCAAAAATTATTTTAAAATTCGCCATCGTTTCATAATATTGCCTCCAAAAATAAAAACGCCTTTGTCCCCTATTTTAAACAGGACAAAGACTGAACAAAATCTCTGCGGTGCCACCTGAATTGGCAAAAGCCCACTTTATCGGATACAAACATATCCATCCGGTTTGATAACGGTCCGGTTCCGGCAGCCATTACTTGCCAAAAAAGCTTTCCTTCTGCCCTCATGAGTCCATTCGCTTTCAATAAAGTTACGGCAATCTCACCGCCTGCCGCTCTCTTTGAACCGACATGAAAGTTACTATTCTCAATCATTGGTTTTTAATATTATAAAATATATATACCACCAAAAAATACTTTTGTCAAGTAAATCGCTAAAATATTTTATTAAAAAAAGCGGTGCTCATTTTGAGCACCGCTTAAATTATGTACCTTATGCTTTAAGGTCAAGACCGGAAGCTTTTTTGTCA